>NZ_JBHWIY010000002.1:0-135304 GCF_042731715.1 Streptomyces sp. NPDC059832
GTTGATAGGCCAGATGTGGAAGCCCGGTAACGGGTGGAGCTGACTGGTACTAATAGGCCGAGGGCTTGTCCTCAGTTGCTCGCGTCCACTGTGTTAGTTCTGAAATAACGAACGGCCGTGTTTTTCCGGTGTTGGTTAATTTCATAGTGTTTCGGTGGTCATTGCGTTAGGGAAACGCCCGGTTACATTCCGAACCCGGAAGCTAAGCCTTTCAGCGCCGATGGTACTGCAGGGGGGACCCTGTGGGAGAGTAGGACGCCGCCGAACTCCTTTTACGGGAAAGCCCCGTGCCCTTGTGGCACGGGGCTTTTCTGCGTTTACGGCCGGCTCGGAAGCCCCTTTCCTTGCGGATGGCTTGGTTCGTGGCGGCGGGATGAGTCAGAGCCGACCCGCTCCCTTGAGGGCGAGGTAGGCATCGGCGAGAGCAGGGGCGAGGTTGTCAGGAGTGGCGTCGACAACCACCGCGCCGTGCCGTTGGAGCTGTTCTGCGGTGCGGAGTCGCCTTGCTTGGGCCTGTGCGCCCGCGGCAGCTTCGTAGATTGCGTCCACTGTGCCTCTTGCGCCCGCCATCTGCTCGACGTGCGGGTCCGCCACGGAAGCCACCAGCACGGTATGGCGCTGGGTCAGACGACGGAGTACAGGGAGCAGACCTTCTTCCACGGGGGCTGCGTCCAGACCGGTGAGAAGCACGATCAGGGAGCGACGAGGCGCGCCGGCGAGCACGGCAGCGACGAGACCTCGGGCATCTGTTTCCATGAGGGCCGGCTCGATGGGCGCCAGCGCGTTCACCATGGCCGACAGGACCTCTCCCGCGGACCGGCCCTGCACCTGTGCGCGGACGCGACGGTCGTAGGCCAGTAGATCCACGCGGTCCCCCGCACGAGTGGCAAGTGCCGTGAGTAGCAGGGCCGCGTCCAGAGAGGCGTCGAGACGGGGCACGTCCCCGACACGCCCTGCCGAGGTACGGCCGGTGTCCAGGACGACGAGGATGTGACGGTCCCGCTCGGGGCGCCATGTGCGCACTGCGACGGCGGACTGACGTGCAGTGGCCCGCCAGTCGATGGAGCGGGTGTCGTCGCCGGGCACGTACGCACGCAGGCTGTCGAACTCCGTGCCTTCGCCACGGGTGAGGACACTGGTGCGGCCGTCGAGTTCGCGGAGTCTGGCGAGGCGGGACGGCAGGTGCTTCCGGCTGGTGAAGGGAGGCAGGACCCGCACTGTCCATGGGACCTGGTGATTCCCTTGTCGGGCGGCAAGCCCCAGAGGTCCGAACGAGCGGACGGTGATGCGCTCGGCTCGGCGGTCACCCCGCCGTGTCGGTCTCAGGACGGTGGTCAGCCGACGGCGTTCGCCTGCCGGGACCGCAAGTGTGTGTCGCGAGGAAGTCTGTTCCGTACCGGTGGGCCAGCTGCTGGGTGGCCAGGCGTCACGAAGGTGTGCCCGCAGTCTGCGACGGGAAGGATTGGTTACGGTGAGTTGCACTTCGGCGGTTTCGCCAAGTCGAACGCTTGTGTCACCGGATCGGGTGAACTGAAGCGTTCGCACTGGTGCAGCCAGGGCATAGTCGCAGAGAATTGCCAAAGAGAGCGGTGCGTTGACTGCCAGCATTCCGGTCCAGCTGGGGTCCAGGATGCCTACAGGGAGTGACCCCAGGGCGGCCAGCAAGGCGGTACGTCCGGTGAGGGCCACGGTCACCGCCTCATCGGGGTACGGGGACGTGGGCGAGGACGGCTGTGATGACGGAGTCGGGGGTGACACCCTCCATCTCCGCCTCGGGCCGCAGTTGGATGCGATGGCGAAGTGTGGGGAGTGCCAGGGCCTTCACGTCATCCGGAATGACGTAGTCGCGGCCGGTGAGCCAGGCCCAGGCGCGGGCGGTCGACAGCAGGGCGGTGGCGCCTCGGGGAGAGGCGCCGAGGGATAGCGAGGGGGATTCACGCGTGGCACGACAGATATCGACGACGTAACCGGCGATCTCGGGAGAGACCTTGGTCCGGGCGACCGCGTTGCGGGCGGCTTCCAGGTCGGCGGGGCCGGCGACGGGGCGTATGCCGGCTGACTTGAGGTCACGTGGATTGAAGCCGTCGGAATGACGGGTGAGGACGCTGATCTCCTCTTCCCGCGAGGGCAGGGGCACCGTCAGTTTCAGGAGAAACCGATCCAGTTGGGCCTCGGGGAGAGGGTAGGTGCCCTCGTATTCGACGGGATTCTGCGTGGCGGCCACGAGGAAGGGGTCGGGCAGCGACCGGGGGGTTCCGTCGACGGTGACCTGGCGCTCTTCCATGGCTTCCAGGAGGGAGGACTGCGTCTTGGGAGGGGTGCGGTTGATCTCGTCGGCGAGAAGCAGATTGGTGAAGACAGGGCCGGGCTGGAAGGAGAACTCGGCTGTGCGGGCGTCGTAGACCAGCGAGCCGGTGACATCGCTGGGCATCAGATCGGGGGTGAACTGAACGCGCTTGGTGTCGAGTTCGAGTGAGGCGGCGAGAGCCCGGACCAGGAGGGTCTTGGCCACTCCGGGGACGCCTTCGAGGAGGACGTGGCCACGGCAGAGCAGAGCGACGACGAGTCCGGTGACGGTCGGGTCCTGGCCGACCACGGCCTTGGCGATCTCTGAGCGCAGCGCTTCCAGGGATGCGCGGGCTGTGTCGCCGTTCCCGAAGGGCTCGGTGGTCTCGGCGGGCACTGGGGGCGGGGCGCTCATGGCGTGCGTACCTCTCTTTCGAGGGTGTCGAGTTGGTCTGCCAGGTGGACGAGAGCGGCGTCGTCGGACGGGGCGGGTCCGAAGAGCAGGGTTTGGAGGCTGTCGTCAGTGCTGCTCAGGCGGGCGGAAACGGCAGGAACAAGTGTTGAGGGGGAGTGGGCGTCGCGTGGGGAGACGCCGATGAGTGGGGCGATGCGGGTGCGGGTGGCGGAACGCAGCGAGTCGGCGGCCCGGTCGCGAGCGTTCGTCTTGCGATAGAGGCGGGCCCGGCCCTCGGTGGATTCGGAGGCCCGGATGGCCACGGGCAGTCGCTCGGACACCAGGGGGCCCAGACGACGGGCACGCCAGACGGCGGCGAGCACAGCGGCCAGTGCGAGTTGCAGCGTGCCCCACAACCAGCCCCGGGGGACCAGGTCGGCGAAGCTGCGGCTGTCAGGGGCGTCGTCACCACCGGTGCCCCCGTTCTCGGTGGCACCGGATGAATCAGCGAGCGAGGGGAGGTACCAGATCAGATGCGGGCGGGAACCGAGAAGTTGCAGCGCCAGGGATGCGTTTCCCTGGTTGGCGAGCCTGTCGTTGAGGAGAAGGTCGGGGGAACCGAGGAGCACGGTGTCGCCCGCGCCCTGTTCGACCAGGAGCACGGTGGGAAGGCCGCCGCTCGGGAAGCAGCCGATGGTGCCGGGTCCGTCCGAGGCGTAGCGGAAGCCTCCCGTTTCGATGTCGCCGGCGCTGCGGGCGGCGGGCAGGGAGCATGCGGGGGCGCGGGGGGCTACGGGGCCGGCGGACTCCGCCGTGACACCTGGGACCAGCGTGCGCACGGAGGGCGGGCCGGCCGCGAGGAGGACCGTGCGACCGGCCGAGTTCTCGGTCGCGGCACGGAGTTCGCTCTGCTGGCGCGGTGCCAGCAGATTGGGGGAGGCGACGAGCAACGTGGTGTCGGGGCCGACCTTGGCGGTGGCGTCGTCGAGCGTGGTGACCACGTGAACGGAGACGCCGCGTTCCTCAAGGAGTTCGGCGACGGCCCGGCTGCCGTAGCGGTCGGCGGAGCGAGGGTCGAGGCGGCCGTGCTGGTCACCGGAGCGGACGGTTGCCAGAGCGATACCGGAGGCGACGAGTACGAGGAGGGCGAGGAGCAGACCGCGGATGCGGACCCAGATCTGGTGAGGGGTGAGGGCCGCCGAGGTGGAGACAGCGGTGACCCCGGTCATTCGACTGCCCCCTGGGCCGCGGTTGTCAGGAGAGGCTTGGCGGTTTCGAGATCGAGGTCCAGAGCTCGTACGGCCAGATATGCCTGCTGGTCGACGGTACGGCCGCCGTATGTGACGTCGTCGAATTCTCGGGCGGCAGCGTGGAGTCGCGTCGCGTGTGCGGGCAGCGGGCGGCCTGCTTCGGCGGCGGCCTCGTCGGCGGTGCGCCCGGGGCGGGGGTCGAGCAGGGCGCGCTCCTCCAGGGAGCGGACGATGGCGCGCATCCGTTCCTGGACCGCCTCGTTCCAGCGTCGGGCGGCGGCGTGGGCCTCGGCGGCCTTCCGGTGTTCGGCCGCGCTGCGGGGGCTGTCGTCGAAAAGGGCGTCCGAGGAGCGCACGGTGCGGCTCGGAGTGCCCAGCCGCCACCAGAGTGCGGCGACCAGGCCTGTGACGACCAGTACGAGCACGACAAGACCGACCGGGCCGCCGGGCGCGGCGCTGGAGGCGGTGCCCAGGAGATCGCCGATCCAGCCCCAGAGCTTGTCGAGGCCCTGCTGGAGGAGGTTGGGATCGTTCTCGTGGTACATCGGTTTGGACAGTTCGTGCTTCGCGGCCTCGCGGGCGGGGACACGTGGAGTGTCCACGGGTATGTCGCCGCTCGAGTGGATCAGTAGCCGTACTGCTGTGGTGCCCCCCGCCCCCGACACGGCATCAGCTCCTGGTGTCGTATCCGGGCAGGCCCGCTGCGCGGGCGAGTTCGAGGTCGAGTGCCTCGCGGCGGATGCGCTGATCGATGTAGAGCAGTGCCATCACGCCGGCGGAGAGCGGGTACGTGATCGTCGTGACGATCACCTGGCCGATGCCGGAGACGATCAGGAACGGCCAGCCGAAGTCTGTGGAGCTGTTCGTGAGGGCGGAGCCGATTCCGTCGCCGTCCACGGCCATCGCGATGACGCCGAACGGAATGGCGATGACCACGGCCACGATGAGCGTCAGCAGCCCGGTCAGCGCCAGGATGCCGAAGGTTCGCCACCAGGCACCCCTGACGAGCTTCGCGGAACGGCGCATGGAGGTGATGATCGACTGCCGCTCCAGCATCAGGGCCGGCGAGGCGAGGCAGAAGCGGACCATCAGCCAGATGACGACGGCGAACGCGGCCGTGAATCCGATGAGGACGAGTCCGGCACCCGCGGCCGATCCGGTGAGCATGCCCGGGAGCAGGCCGACCGCCATGATGGCGGCGCTGATCAGGGCCACCAGCAGGGTCAGGCCCAGCAGTTGGGGAAGCCGGGGCCGGGCCTCGGTCCAGGCGTCGGAGAGCGTCACGGGGCGGCCCAGCACCGAGCGGCTGATCACCACGGTCAGCACAGATGTCGTGATCAGCGTGGCGATCATGGTGATGAGCATGGACGGCACGCTGTTGAACACTGTCGACTGGGCAGAGTCGGCGGCCTGCCGCAGCGCTTCCGTGCCGGTGGCGTTCGGATCGATCTGCGTAGGTTCCGGCAGCAGGAAACGTTCCACGAGGATGATCGCGATCTGGGCGATCACGGACACGGTGAGTGTGATGCCGAGGACCGTGCGCCAATGGGCGCGCATCGTGGAGACCGCACCGTCGAGGATCTCGCCGACGCCGAGAGGCCGGAGCGGGATGACACCGGGCTTGGCCGCGAAGGGCGGCTGCCCCCAGCCGGGGCCCTGCGGTCCGCCGCCCCAGCCCGCGGCGGAGGGCCGTGCGCCAGGACCTGTGCCGGGAATGCTCGGTGGGGACCACTGCTCTGGGGGCGGCTGCGTGGGAGACCAGTTCCCTGCCGGGCCGCTGCCGTCGACGGGCTCGGAGGGCCGGGGGACATCGGCGCCCTGACCCTCGGAGGGGGCAGATCCGGGCGAGGCCCAGCCCGGAGTGTCGTTCATTCTCGCTCCTTCATGGTCCTGTCCGCTCATCGGGGCGGCAGGTTGGCAGCCATCGTGCCACGCGCTGCTCCGGTATGGGCCGGGCGCTCGATCTCCTTCGTACCTTCATTTGTGGGTGGCTCACCGGGCAGACTGGGCAGATGGCTGATCAGGACGCGCAACCGCCGGTGGGCATCGAGCCCCCCGCGCTTCCCGTACTTCGCTGGGCCGAGCCTCCGGAAGGTCCCGCACTGGTGCTCCTCGACCAGACGCGGCTGCCGACGGAGGAAGCCGCGCTGGTGTGCACCGATGTGCCTGCTCTGGTGCGGGCGATCCGGACGCTGGCGGTGCGTGGTGCCCCGCTGCTGGGGATCGCGGGGGCCTATGGGGTGGCTCTCGCGGCCGTGCGGGGAGACGACGTGGCGGTGGCCGCGGAGCTGCTGGAGCGGGCGCGGCCCACCGCGGTGAATCTCGGATACGGGGTGCGGCGGGCCGTCGGGGCATATCGGGAGGCCGTCGGGAAGGGGGCGGATCCGGAGCGGGCCGCGGCCGTGGCGCTGGCCGAGGCCAGGGCGCTGCACCGGGAGGACGCCGAGGCCAGTGGGCGCATGGCTCGGCACGGCCTTGCCCTGCTGGACGAGCTGCTGCCAGCAGGCGGTGGGCACCGCCTGCTGACGCACTGCAATACGGGGGCCCTGGTCTCCGGTGGTGAGGGCACTGCCTTCGCGGTGGCGCTCGGGGCGCACCGGGAGGGGCGGCTGCGGCGGCTGTGGGTGGACGAGACGCGTCCGCTGTTGCAGGGGGCCAGGCTGACGGCGTACGAGGCGGCGCGCAACGGCATGCCGTACAGCCTGCTCACGGACAACGCTGCAGGTTCGTTGTTCGCTGCGGGGGAGGTGGATGCCGTGCTCATCGGGGCGGACCGCATCGCCGCCGACGGGGCGGTGGCGAACAAGGTGGGGAGCTATCCGCTGGCGGTGCTCGCGAAGTACCACCACATACCGTTCATCGTGGTCGCGCCGACGACGACCGTGGATCTGGACACCGCGGACGGAGCGTCGATCATCGTTGAGCAGCGACCGGCGATCGAAGTGACGGAGCTCACATTGCTGCGGGTCGGCGTGGCGGGCGCGGATGCCGGTGGACTGCTCGTGGCACCGGTGGGAACCCCCGCGTACAACCCCGCGTTCGATGTCACGCCGCCGGAGTTGGTCACCGCGATCGTCACGGAGGAGGGTGCAATTTCCCCGGTCACGGGGGTCGGACTGGCAGAGCTGTGTGCCAGATCATCGCAGGTAACGATTAGCTAATGGGATGATGTCGATTATGAAGGGACGCGTCCTTGTCGTCGACGACGACACCGCACTGGCCGAGATGCTCGGGATTGTGCTGCGTGGTGAAGGGTTCGAGCCGTCGTTCGTAGCGGACGGCGACAAGGCACTTGCCGCATTTCGTGAGGCCAAGCCGGACCTGGTCCTGCTGGATCTCATGCTGCCCGGTAGGGACGGCATCGAGGTCTGCAGGTTGATCAGGGCCGAGTCCGGTGTGCCGATCGTCATGCTCACTGCCAAGAGCGACACGGTTGACGTGGTGGTGGGTCTGGAGTCCGGGGCCGACGACTACATCGTCAAGCCGTTCAAACCTAAGGAGTTGGTTGCCCGGATCAGGGCACGTCTGCGGAGGTCCGAGGAACCGGCGCCGGAGCAGCTGGCCATCGGGGACCTGGTCATCGATGTGGCCGGTCACTCGGTGAAGCGGGAGGGGCAGTCGATCGCCCTCACCCCGCTGGAGTTCGACCTGCTGGTCGCGCTCGCCCGTAAGCCGTGGCAGGTCTTCACCCGTGAGGTGCTGCTCGAGCAGGTGTGGGGATACCGCCACGCCGCCGACACCCGGCTGGTGAATGTGCATGTCCAGCGGCTGCGTTCCAAGGTGGAGAAGGACCCGGAGCGCCCGGAGATCGTGGTGACCGTCCGAGGGGTCGGTTACAAGGCCGGACCGAGCTGAGATGCCCCCGAGTAGCGCTGCTCCGCAGCCCGGGGAGCCGGGAGCCCGTGCGGAGCGGGCTGCCGGTCCAGGACACAAGGCGTTCCAGATGGGGCGCCTCCTGCAGGGCGGCCGGTTGTTCCACGACCGGGCGCCCGGCGGTCCTGTGCCGCGATTGCTGATGCGTTGGGTGCGGCGTCCGCTGTTGCCCGCCGTACGGCTCTGGCGGCGCAACCTCCAGCTGCGGGTCGTCGCGGGCACGCTGCTCATGTCGCTCGGTGTGGTGCTGCTCCTCGGGCTGGTGGTGATCGGGCAGGTGCGCAACGGCCTGCTCGACGCCAAGGGCAAGGCTGCTCAGACGCAGGCGGCCGGCGGTTTCGCCGCAGCCCAGGAGAAGGCGAACGCCCCGCTCACCCCCGGTGGCCAGGGCGGCGACACGACGGACGGCACCACTGCCAACAACTCCTGGCGGACCGAGCTCGTCGACCAGCTCGCCAGCGGCGGAAAGAACGCCTTCAACGTGGTGGCGCTCAGTGCCGACGAGGGGACCCGTGCCCCGCGCGGCTCGGGCAGCGTGGAGGCGGTGAGCATTCCGCAGAGCCTGCGGGACGCCGTGAACAAGGGGCCCGGGGCGTACCAGACGTACTCCGAGATCCAGTACGCGAACGGGCAGCAGCCGCAGCCCGGACTCGTCGTGGGCAAGCGGCTCTACGACATCGACCACAACCCGTACCAGCTCTATTACCTCTTCCCGCTGACGCAGGAGGAGAAGTCGCTGACGCTGATCAAGGGCACGCTGGCGACCGCGGGACTCTTCGTTGTCGTGCTGCTCGGGGCCATCGCCTGGTTCGTGGTGCGGCAGGTCGTCACGCCGGTACGCATGGCGGCCGGTATCGCCGAGCGGCTTTCCGCCGGCAGGCTCCAGGAACGGATGAAGGTCACCGGCGAGGACGACATCGCCCGGCTCGGTGAGGCCTTCAACAAGATGGCGCAGAACCTGCAGCTGAAGATCCAGCAGCTGGAGGAGCTCTCCCGGATGCAGCGGCGCTTCGTCTCCGATGTCTCCCACGAGCTGAGGACACCGCTGACGACCGTGCGGATGGCCGCCGATGTCATCCATGAGGCCCGCATCGACTTCGATCCGGTGACGGCCCGCTCCGCGGAGCTGCTCGGGGACCAGCTCGACCGGTTCGAGTCGCTGCTCTCCGATCTGCTGGAGATCAGCCGGTTCGACGCGGGCGCCGCGGCGCTGGAGGCGGAGCCGATAGATCTGCGGCAGGTCGTACGGCGGGTGATCGGCGGGGCCGAGCCGCTGGCCGAGCGCAAGGGCACCCGGATCCGGGTGGTCGGCGACGAGCAGCCGGTGATCGCGGAGGCCGACGCACGGCGCGTCGAGCGCGTGCTGCGCAACCTTGTGGTCAACGCCGTCGAACACGGTGAGGGCCGCGACGTCGTGGTGCGGATGGGGGTGGCCGGAGGCGCGGTCGCCGTGGCCGTCCGGGACTACGGAGTGGGGCTCAAGCCGGGCGAGGCGACGCGGGTGTTCAACCGGTTCTGGCGGGCGGACCCGGCCCGCGCGCGGACGACCGGTGGTACCGGTCTCGGGCTTTCCATCGCGGTGGAGGACGCCCGGCTGCACGGCGGGTGGCTGCAGGCATGGGGCGAGCCCGGCGGCGGTTCGCAGTTCCGTCTGACTCTGCCGCGCACGGCGGACGAGCCGCTGCGCGGATCACCGATACCGCTGGAGCCCGAGGACTCCCGTAGCAACCGGGAGAACCGTGAGCGGGCCGCGACCGCACCGAAGACCGGGAGCGAGCACCGGCTGACGGCTGTGCCGGCCCAGCCCGGCGGCAATGACAGGTCCGCACTGCCCGTGCCGTCCCGCACGCCTGCGGCTCCACGGACGGCGCCGGCCTCGGTGCATCCGGCAGCCCTGCCGGGGAGCGGCGCACGGGTGGTCGCGCGCCATGCCGAGGACCGGTCGGGCGGCGAATTCGACACTGCGGTGCAGGACCCGGAGCGGGGGGACGCGAATCGTGGGCACTGACCGTCGCAGGGACGGCCATGGACGCGTGCTGGGACTGTTCGCGCTGCTCGGATGCGGTGTGGTGCTGCTGTCCGCGTGCGGCTCGATGCCCGTCGCCGGGGATGTCAAGGCCGTCGACGCCTCGCAGCCCGGCGACTCCCAGGTGCAGGTGTACGCCGTCGCGCCGCGTGACAACGCCACCCCCAACGAGGTGGTCGACGGCTTCCTGGAGTCCATGACCAGTGATGACCCGCGCTTCAGGACGACCCGTCAGTACCTGACGAAGAAGGCGGCCGAGACATGGAAGCCGAACGCGTTCACCACCGTGCTCACCAACGCGCCGAACAGGAACGACCGGCCGCTGCGCGACAGCGACCGCAACATCACCGAGGTCACCTACACCCTGACCGGTGAGAAGGTGGCGACGGTCGACGCCGAGAGCGCCTATCAGCCGCTCGCGCCCACCGACTACAACCAGACCCTGCATCTGGTGAAGGAGAACGGGCCCGACGGCAAGGAGTGGCGGATCGACCTCGTGCCGGACGGTCTTCTGCTCGGGCAGTCGGACTTCAAGCGTCTCTACCGCTCCGTCAACAAGTACTACTTCGCGACGGGACGGCCAGAGGTGCAGTCGACCCTGGTCGCCGACCCCGTCTATCTCCGCAGCCGGACGGATCCCGTCACGGGGATGGACACCGTGACACAGTCCGTCCGCAGTCTCCTCGCGGGGCCGACCAACTGGCTGCGGCCGGTGGTCGCATCCCGGTTCCCTCGCGGTACGGCGCTGAAGAAAGGCGTCACCTCGCTGGCACCCGACGACCGCAACGTACTGAAGGTCCCGCTCGACAAGAAGGCGGACGGTGTCGGGCAGCGTTCCTGTCGCATGATGGCCTCGCAGATCCTCTACACCCTGAGGGATCTGACGTCCGCACGGGTCGAGCAGGTCGAGCTGCAGCGCTCCGACGGCTCCCCGTTGTGCCTGCTCGGGGCGGATCAGGCGGAGGAGTTCGCCCCTGACGGTTCGTCGAGCGGTCCGGACAGCCAGTACTTCGTCGATGCCAAGGGGCATGTGGAACGAATTCCCGGCAGCACCAAGGGCAGTGGAACCCCGGAGACGGTGGCCGGTCCGCTCGGTGACGGGCCGGTGCGGATGGGCGCGGTCGGTGTGGCCAGGGACGAGCAGTCGGCGGCGGCGGTCTCGCACGACGGGGCGTCTCTCTATGTGTCGTCCATCGTCTCGGACGGTGAGCTTCCCCCGGCCTCGGTGACCAGCGGTGCCCACGACGCGAAGCACCGTCTGTCGACCCCGAGCTGGGACGGGCGGGGTGACCTGTGGGTGGCCGACCGGGATCTCGACAAGCCCAGACTGCTGCGGCTGGCCGGTGGTACCGGCAAGCCCCAGGAGGTCGCCGTGCCCGACCTGGGCGGCGGGCGGATCGAGGCGTTGCGCATGTCCGCGGACGGAGTGCGGATCGCCCTGCTGGTGACCCAGGACGGCCGCAACACGCTGAAGATCGGCCGGATCGAGCGGCGCGGGCCGGCATCGGAGCAGCAGGTGTCGGTGGTGGAGCTGCGTCAGGCCGCGCCGCAGCTGACGGATGTGACTGCGATGTCGTGGTCGGGCCGCAGCCGCCTCGTGGTGGTCGGCAAGGAGCAGGGCGGCGTGCAGCAGGTGCGCTACGTGCAGGCGGACGGTTCGACGTCCGCATCGGGTGTGCTGCCGGGTGTGAACCAGGTGTCGTCGGTCGCGGCGGCGGACGACGAGCAGCTTCCGCTGATGGCTGCCACGTCCAGCGACGGGATCGTGAAGCTGTCGCCCGGTGACAACTGGCAGACGGTGGTCAAGGAAGGCTCGTCGCTGGTCTACCCGGGCTGAGAATCGCAGGGCCCGTTCCGCGTTTTCCACAGGGGTGGCCCGCTCGCTCCGGGAAGAGCACAGTGGAGTCATGAGGGGGTGGTGGCGGGAGATCTCCGGCCTGGTGCTGCCGGTGTCCTGCGGTGGCTGCGGCAGGCCGCGCGTGGAGCTGTGCGAGGAATGCGGTGCGGAGCTCCACGGCGGGGTGCCGCGCCGGGTGAGGCCCGTCCCGGAACCTGTGGGCCTGCCGGTGGTGCACGCGGCCGCCGCGTACGAGAACGCGGTACGTGCCGTGCTGCTGGCCCATAAGGAACGGGGTGAGCTGGGGCTGGCCGGAGCGCTCGGCAAGGCTCTGGCGGGGGCCGTACGGGCCGGGACGGGGCAAGTGGGTGTTGTCGGCCCGCTGCTGCTCGTGCCCGTGCCGTCGGCGCGGTGTGCGGTGGCGGCGCGAGGCCATGATCCGACGCGCCGGATCGCGCTGGCCGCGGCAGGCGAGCTGAGACGCGGCGGCACCCGGGCCCAGGTGGTCGCGGTGCTTCGGCAGCGACGCGCGGTGGCCGACCAGGCGGGGCTGGGCGCCCGTCAGCGGCAGGTGAATCTGGCGGGGGCGCTGGAGGTCGTGGCCGGGGGCGAGCGACTGCTTGCGGCCGGACGGGTGGTGCTGGTGGACGACCTCCTGACGACAGGAGCCTCGCTCACCGAGGCGGCTCGGGCGGTGGGGGCGGCGTGCGGGCACGAGGGTGCTGCCCCCGGCAGCGGGCAGGCGGCCGTTGTCGCAGTATCTCCGTCGGCCTTCGAAATAAACCGGAACTGTCAATGAACCTGCATCGTTGCAGGTAATGAGTAGGGAAAACAGCCCGATCGGAGGTACGTGCGAGTAGCGGGTGCCGACATCCGGCCAGGCAGGCTATGTTCGGTTGTGAGGAATGGTGAATGCCGGACCTCGATGAATGCACCGCCAGGTTTCGGGCAGGCAACACACCGGTAGTCCAGAAGCTGGAATTCGGTGGGGTGGAGTCCTCACCGATGGGGGAGGAGGAGGTGGAAGTCACCGAGTCCGCGGCTCCGGTTGTCACCGGGGCCTGGTGCAAAAGGGAGATGCTCCGCCCCTGAGCGGAGCGATCCGGGAACGGAGTTCTGCGTGGACATCGTCGTCAAGGGCCGCAAGACCGAGGTGCCCGAGCGGTTCCGCAAGCACGTGGCCGAGAAACTGAAGCTGGACAAGATCCAGAAGTTCGACGGCAAGGTGATCAGCCTCGACGTCGAGGTGTCCAAGGAGCCGAACCCCCGTCAGGCCGACCGTTCCGACCGGGTGGAGATCACGCTCCGCTCGCGTGGTCCGGTCATCCGGGCGGAAGCGGCCGCAGGCGACCCGTACGCAGCGCTGGACCTGGCCACCGGCAAGCTGGAGGCGCGGCTGCGCAAGCAGCACGACAAGCGCTACAGCCGCCGTGGCAATGGCCGGATTCCCGCTGCCGAGGTCGCCGAGACCGTGCCGGGTGCGGCGTCGTTCAACGGCGAGGGCGACCTGATCGCCAATGAGTCGACCGAGTCCGTGCCCACTACCAGGTTCGGCTCGCTGGAGATTCAGGGCGAGGGTCCGCTGGTGATGCGCGAGAAGACGCATGTCGCCGCACCGATGGCGCTCGACCAGGCGCTCTACGAGATGGAACTGGTCGGGCACGACTTCTATCTGTTCGTCGACTCCGAGACCAAGGAACCCAGTGTCGTCTACCGACGGCATGCCTATGACTACGGTGTCATCCACCTGAGGACCGACCCGCTGGCCGCCGACGAGGCGGGCGGCGCGGGCGGTGCGCTCGGCGGCTGACGCCACCCTTCCGCGGTGCCCCTGGAGTGCCTGTGCGCCCCCAGGGGCACCCGCGTGAGACCACACGATCACCGTTCTGACGTCCAGGCATGGAATCATGGCGTCCCAAGCCAATCGGTGCTCTGTGAACTGCCGTTGGCGGACAGTGTGTACTTCAGGCCACGGCCTTCAGGGGGAGGAACGATGGCGGACACCTTCGGGCCCGTGTGTGATGCGAATGATGCCGACGACATCGCCGGTGCCGGCACCGGCGCGGACAGCGGTTTCCGCAAGGAGCCGATCAGGGTCCTTGTGGTGGACGACCACGCGCTCTTCCGCAGAGGCCTGGAGATCGTCCTCGCCCAGGAGGAGGACATCCAGGTCGTCGGCGAGGCGGGTGACGGGTCGGAGGCGGTCGACAAGGCCGCCGATCTGCTCCCCGACATCGTGCTGATGGACGTACGGATGCCCAAGCGCGGTGGCATCGAGGCCTGCACCTCCATCAAGGAGGTGGCCCCCAGTGCGAAGATCATCATGCTGACGATCAGCGACGAGGAGGCCGACCTCTACGACGCGATCAAGGCCGGAGCCACCGGTTATCTCCTCAAGGAGATCTCCACGGACGAGGTGGCCACGGCCATTCGTGCGGTCGCGGACGGGCAGTCCCAGATCAGCCCCTCCATGGCGTCCAAACTGCTCACCGAGTTCAAGTCGATGATCCAGCGGACCGACGAGCGCCGGCTGGTACCTGCGCCGCGGCTCACCGACCGGGAACTCGAAGTCCTCAAACTCGTTGCAACGGGCATGAACAATCGCGATATCGCGAAGGAACTGTTCATTTCCGAGAACACCGTGAAGAACCACGTCCGCAACATTCTGGAGAAGTTGCAGCTGCACTCCAGGATGGAAGCCGTGGTCTATGCCATGCGGGAGAAGATCCTGGAGATCAGGTGACCTGCCCGGAGACGCGCCGGACAGGGCAGGATGCGACAGGGCGGCGGGACAGCGGGACGGAAGAGCCTAACGCCGGGTAAAGGCCCGGTCCGGCAAAGGGGCGGGTGAGGGCAGGGGAATGCGGGCTCAGGCCAGGGCGCGGGCGATTTCCTGAGCGAGCGGTCCGCGCAGTTCCGGTGCGTCGACCCGCTCCAGCCGGACGTCCGTACAGCCGACCCAGGACGCGGCCTCCACCAGCGCCTCGGCCATCTGCACCACGGCCTTCCCGTTCGCCAACGACACCTGCCGGGCGACCAGCGTGCTGCCCTCGCGCGCCGGGTCGACGCGGCCCTGCAGCTTTCCGCCCGCCAGCAGCGGCATCGCGAAGTATCCGTGGACCCGCTTGGGCTTGGGGACGTAGGCCTCCAGGCGGTGGGTGAAACCGAAGATCCGCTCGGTGCGCGCCCGCTCCCAGACCAGTGAGTCGAACGGCGACAGCAGCGTCGTACGATGCCGCCCGCGCGGCTCCGAGGCCAGCGCCGCCGGGTCCGCCCAGGCCGGCTTCGCCCAGCCCCGCACCGTCACCGGAACCAGTCCGGAGTCCGCCACCACCGCGTCGAACTGCTCACCCTTCAGCCGGTGGTAGTCCGCGATGTCCGCCCGGGTGCCCACCCCCAGGGACTGTCCCGCGAGGGCGACCAGCCGGCGCAGGCACTCGGTGTCGTCCAGATCGTCGTGCAGCACGTCGTCGGGCAGGGCCCGTTCGGCGAGGTCGTACACCCGCTTCCAGCTGCGGCGCTCGGTGCACACCACCTCGCCGTACATCAGCGCGCGCTCGACGGCGACCTTCGACGCCGACCAGTCCCACCACTCCCCGCCGTTCTTCGCGCCGCCCAGCTCCGTCGCCGTCAGCGGGCCCTCGGCGCGCAGCTGCTTGATCACCGTCTCGTAGGCGCCGTCCGGCAGGTCGTGGTGCCAGTGCGGGCGCGAGCGGTAGGCGCGGCGGCGGAAGGCGAAGTGCGGCCACTCCTCGACCGGCAGGATGCAGGCCGCGTGCGACCAGTACTCGAAGGTACGGCCACCCGACCAGTACGCCTCCTCGACGGTGCGCCGGCCGACCGAGCCGAGGCGCGCGTACGGAATCAGTTCGTGTGATCGCGCGAGCACCGAGATCGTGTCGAGCTGTACGGCGCCGAGATGCCGCAGCACGCCCGGAACCCCGGACCGGCGGTCCGGGGCGCCGAGGAAGCCCTGGGCGCGCAGGGCGATCCTGCGCGCCTGGTCGGCGGAGAGTTCAACGGCGGGAGGCGGCACAGACGTCATGCCTCGCACCCTAGAGGCAGGCACTGACAGCCGGCCGAGGAGTCGTGGAGTCCATGGGGATCGCGATCCGTCGGGACCGGAGACCGGCGGCAGACCCCGGAGGGGTCAGGGGGCGGGCAGATAGGCGTGGGTGCCCGGCAGGCCGAGATCGGAAGGGAGCAGCGCACCGATCCAGGTGTCGCGCCGTACTCCCTTGTTGAACAGACCCGACCGCTGTTCGCCCTCCATCCGGAATCCCGCCCTCAGCGCCACGGCACGCGAGGGGACGTTGCCCACCTCGGCGCGCCACTCCAGCCGGTCGCCGCCGAGTGCGGTGAAGGTCCAGCGGGCGGCGGCCAGCACCGCCTCCGCCGTGTAGCCGCGGCCCCGGTGCTCCCGGGCGGTCCAGAACCCCACCTCGTACGTGCCCGGAAGATTGCGGCGGTTGATGCCGAGGGCGCCGGCCAGGGCCCCGCTCTCGCGCAGGACCACCGCGAAGTTGTACATGGAGTCGTCGTGCCAGCCGCCAGGAGAGAGCTTTTCCGCGAAGAGTTCCGCGTCGGCGCGGCTGTACGGGGAGGGCACGACCGTCCACCGTTGGATGTCGGGGTCCTGACAGGCGGCGTGGATCGCGTCCGTATCGCCGCGGCCGAAGGGGCGCAGCAGCAGACGGTCGCTGGTGAGGGTGATCGGCTCCATGTGCGGATTCTGGTGAGGCGCCGCTCGTGAAGCGAACACTTTTCGGACTTCCCGGCACCTTCGGCGCTCCCCGGCCGTTGACTCGGAGGGGACAGCGGGGCCAACGCGGCGGCGGCCCTCCCGGCGCGGCGGGGTCCTCGCTTACGATGGCCGTTGCGGTGGGGCCCACCTGCCGTGCCCGCGCCAGTGTCCGTAACACGACCCAGTGCCAGGCCCGACCGGCAAGGAGACCAGCCTCAGTGTCCGTCTTCAACAAGCTCATGCGTGCAGGCGAAGGCAAGATCCTGCGCAAACTGCACCGCATCGCGGACCAGGTCAGCTCCATCGAAGAGGACTTCGTCAACCTCTCCGACGCCGAGCTGCGGGCGCTCACCGACGAGTACAAGGAACGGTACGCGGACGGCGAGAGCCTGGACGACCTGCTCCCCGAGGCATTCGCGACCGTCCGTGAGGCCGCCAAGCGGGTCCTCGGACAGCGCCACTACGACGTTCAGATGATGGGCGGCGCAGCGCTCCACCTCGGCTATGTGGCCGAGATGAAGACCGGCGAGGGCAAGACCCTCGTCGGCACCCTGCCGACGTATCTCAACGCGCTCTCCGGCAAGGGCGTGCACCTGATCACGGTCAATGACTATCTGGCCGAGCGCGACTCCGAACTGATGGGCCGCGTTCACAAGTTCCTCGGCCTCACCGTCGGCTGCATCATCGCCAACATGACGCCGGCCCAGCGCCGTGAGCAGTACGCCTGCGACATCACGTACGGCACGAACAACGAGTTCGGCTTCGACTACCTCCGTGACAACATGGCGTGGTCCGCCGACGAACTCGTCCAGCGCGGCCACAACTTCGCCGTGGTCGACGAGGTCGACTCGATCCTCGTCGACGAGGCCCGTACGCCGCTGATCATCTCCGGCCCCGCCGACCAGGCCACCAAGTGGTACGGCGACTTCGCCAAGCTGGTGACGCGGCTGACCAAGGGCGAGGCGGGCAACCCGCTCAAGGGCATCGAGGAGACCGGCGACTACGAGGTCGACGAGAAGAAGCGGACCGTCGCCATCCACGAGCCCGGTGTCTCGAAGGTCGAGGACTGGCTCGGTATCGAGAACCTCTACGAGTCGGTGAACACCCCGCTCGTCGGGTACCTCAACAACGCCATCAAGGCCAAGGAACTCTTCAAGAAGGACAAGGACTACGTCGTCATCGACGGCGAAGTCATGATCGTCGACGAGCACACCGGCCGTATCCTCGCCGGTCGCCGCTACAACGAGGGCATGCACCAGGCGATCGAGGCGAAGGAAGGGGTGGACATCAAGGACGAGAACCAGACGCTCGCCACGATCACCCTGCAGAACTTCTTCCGCCTCTACAGCAAGCTCTCCGGCATGACCGGTACGGCGATGACCGAGGCCGCCGAGTTCCACCAGATCTACAAGCTCGGTGTGGTGCCGATCCCGACCAACCGGCCGATGGTCCGTGCCGACCAGTCGGACCTGATCTACCGTACCGAGGTCGCGAAGTTCGCCGCGGTCGTCGACGACATCGCCGAGAAGCACGAGAAGGGGCAGCCGATCCTCGTCGGCACCACCTCGGTCGAGAAGTCCGAGTACCTCTCGCAGCAGCTCTCCAAGCGTGGTGTCCAGCACGAGGTCCTCAACGCCAAGCAGCACGACCGTGAGGCGACGATCGTTGCCCAGGCCGGCCGCAAGGGCGCGGTCACGGTCGCGACGAACATGGCCGGACGAGGCACCGACATCAAGCTCGGCGGCAACCCCGACGACCTCGCCGAGGCGGAGCTGCGCCAGCGCGGCCTCGACCCCGTCGAGCACGTCGAGGAGTGGGCGGCCGCGCTGCCCGCCGCGCTGGAGAAGGCCGAGCAGGCCGTCAAGGCGGAGTTCGAAGAGGTCAAGGAGCTCGGCGGGCTGTACGTGCTCGGCACCGAGCGGCATGAGTCGCGGCGTATCGACAACCAGCTGCGCGGTCGTTCCGGCCGTCAGGGCGACCCGGGCGAGTCCCGCTTCTACCTGTCGCTCGGCGACGACCTGATGCGTTTGTTCAAGGCGCAGATGGTCGAGCGCGTCATGTCGATGGCCAATGTGCCGGACGATGTGCCGATCGAGAACAAGATGGTGACGCGGGCGATCGCGTCGGCCCAGTCGCAGGTCGAGCAGCAGAACTTCGAGACGCGGAAGAACGTCCTGAAGTACGACGAGGTGCTCAACCGGCAGCGTGAGGTCATCTACGGCGAGCGTCGCCGGGTCCTGGAGGGCGAGGATCTGCAGGACCAGATCCGCCATTTCATGGACGACACGATCGACGACTACATCCGCCAGGAGACTGCCGAGGGCTTCGCGGAGGAGTGGGACCTGGACCGGCTGTGGGGCGCGTTCAAGCAGCTCTACCCGGTGAAGGTCACCGTCGACGAGCTGGAGGAGGCGGCCGGCGACCGGGCCGGGATCACGGCCGAGTTCATCGGCGAGTCCATCAAGGACGACATCCACGAGCAGTACGACGAGCGCGAGAAGCAGCTCGGCTCGGACATCATGCGTGAGCTGGAGCGGCGTGTGGTGCTGTCCGTCCTGGACCGCAAGTGGCGCGAGCACCTCTACGAGATGGACTACCTCCAGGAGGGCATCGGCCTCCGTGCCATGGCGCAGAAGGACCCGCTGGTCGAGTACCAGCGCGAGGGCTTCGACATGTTCAACGCCATGATGGAAGGCATCAAGGAGGAGTCCGTCGGCTACCTGTTCAACCTGGAGGTTCAGGTCGAGCAGCAGGTCGAGGAGGTGCCGGTGCAGGACGAGGCCGAGCGGACCTCGCTGGCCAAGGAGGACGCCGTGCCGGCGGCGCGTCCGGAGATCCGGGCCAAGGGGCTCGAAGCTCCGCAGCGTCCGGACCGGCTGCACTTCTCCGCTCCCACGGTGGACGGGGAGGGCGGGGTCGTCGAGGGCGACTTCTCCAACGGTGACGGTACGGCCGGGTCCGAGTCCGACGGGCTGACCAGGGCGGAGCGGCGCAAGGCCCAGAAGAATGGTGGGGGCGGGCGGCGCCGTAAGAAGTAGCTGGTGCTGGTGCTGGTGCCGGTGCGGGAGGCGCGGGTGCCGGTGACGTCGGTGGACGTCGTTGCGGTGGTCGGGCTGTAGTGGGGTTGTAGCCGGGGTCGGGCGCGTGGTTTGGGCGTCCGGCCCCGGCGTTTTGGGGTTTGGGCCTGTGGGGGCGCGGGGGTGTGTGGGGTGTGTGAGGTGTGAGGGGACGCGTGGGGTCCGTGCGGGTGGGGTGCTTGGGGGTTGGGGTGGGTGGGGTTGCGTGGCGTGGGTGGGTGGGCCGCTGCGCGGGGCCTGCCCCTCCCCGCCCCTTCCCGAAACCGGGGCGCTGCCCCGGACCCCGCTCCTCAAACGCCGGAGGGGCTGGGTGTACGTGGGGGTGCTGCCCGAGGGCTGTTGCTCTTCGATTGCTTGAGGAGCAGGGGGTGTACGTGAGGCTCTGCCCGGGACTGTTGCTCTTCGATTGCTTGAGGGGCTGGGGGGTATGCGGGGCTCTGCCCCGGACCGCTGCTCCTCGATCGCCTGAGGGGCTGAGAGGGGCGGCGGGGTCCGGTGGGCCAGAAAGGGCCGGGGATGGATGGAGGAAGCGGGGGAGGGGCTGAGAGGTGACCGCAGGGGCCGGGAGGGGGCTGGAGAGGGCGGAGGTTGCTGGGTGGGAGGTCGGGGAGGGCTGAGGCGGGCCGGAGAGCTGAGAGGGGCCTGGAGAGGCCTAGAGGGTGAGACGGGGCAGGAGGGGGAGAGCCGGTGTGGCCGGGTAGGGGGCGGTGGGTTGAGGAGAGGGAGTGGAAGAAAGAGGGCTGGGGAGAGGAACGTGGCTCGGGGGTCCCGTTGGTTTCGTTGCTTGAGCGCCATCGGGCTGGAAGAGGCTGGAACGGGGTCCGGGCGGGTCTGCTCTTGACGCTGTACTACTGAGAACGGGAGTCCAGGTTCCGGGGCCTGTTGCCCGCGCTGCCCGCGCTGCCCGCGCTGCCCGCGCTGCCCGCGCTGCCCGCCTCGCTCGTCCCACTTCTTGGCGTCTGAGCGCTGGAAGCTGTTGTGAGTGGCTCTGCCCATGAGTTTGGGCTCTGGCTCAACTTCTGTGGTGGTACGTCGCTCCCGCCCGTACCCGATTCGGGGCGATCCCGCTGACCTGCTGGTTTCCCGCGTCCGACGCGCCGTCCTTGCGATCGACAGGCCGGCATCACAGAAGTTGAGCCAGAGCCTGAGTTTGGGCAGTAGCTGTACAGCACTTCGGACAGTGCCCTGTCACGTGCTTGGTTCGAAACAGTCAGCAGTTCCGGGCAGTGCGGCAGGACCCTGGCGAACCCTGTTCAACTGCTTCCGGTGCTGGGTCGCCGCCGCAATGGTGACCCTGATCTGCAGCCGGCTCTACCGGCTGCTGCATGGTTGGCGGGATCGACCTTCAGCCGCAGCCGGACGTAGTCGCTGTCCATCGGCCCCGGACGGCGCGCACCGTCCGGCTGCCAGCCGTGACGGGCGTAGAAGCGCTGCGCGCGAGTGTTGGACGCCCAGCACTCCAGCACGCCCTCGGCGCACCCGGCGGCTGCAGTCCGCAGGATGAACTCCCGATGCAGGGCCCCGCCCACCCCATGTCCCAGGCGTGCGGCAGCACTCCGATCTGGTACAGCTCATAGTGCGTCGCGGCGTCGAGTTCCTCGCGGTGCGGCGGGCCGGCGGTGAGCAGGCCGACCACCGTTCCGCCCGGGTCCTCCGCGCACAGCGTGGTCCGCGTCGATGTGGCGAGCACCCGCGCCCAGGCATCGCGCCGCACCGCCCGCGCGGCTGGGTCGGCGAGCTGCTCATCGGGCATGCCGCCCGCGGTGTAGTACGCGGTCCGGGCCCGGGTGTGCACACCTGCCAGGATGTCGACATCCTGGGTGGTTGCCTCACGGAGGCGGAATCCTCGTCCATGCCCCTCCGGACGCCCACGCCGTCCCACCGGTTCCCCCGCGTCGAGTCGACACTGCCCGCCGCCACCGTCCGGGGTGGCCACCTGCCCGACCCGGCCCTGCCCGGCCCTGTGCCGTAAGTTCTGCCTGCTTCGCGGCGTCCGGCACGCACGCTCGCATGCCGGACGCCGCGGCGCTCCGTTTCCCGGGCGGGCGCGCTAGCGGGTTGGGGCCGTTTGTAGGTGCTCGTCGCCGAGTTCCACCGCTGAGCAGCGCCAGCGGAGGTCGGTGCCCTGTTCCAGGCGGAAGGCCATCGCCCGTACCTGTTCGCCCGCCGCGATGCTTGCGCAGGCCTCCACCACCCCCGGAGCCGGTTGGGCGCCGTGGCACATGCGGATGACGGGGCGGGCGCCGCGGGCCCTGAGGGGGGTGCGCGGGGCCAGTTCGGCCAGCTGGTCGTAGGCCTCGCCGATGGTGTGTCCGAGCATCCAGTGCACCGGGCGCTGGCCGCTGAGGACCGCCAGGAGGCGCTCGGCGAACCAGTGGTGCGGGCGGACGCGCCGGGGAGTCCGGGCGCGCTGCGGTGGTACGGCTTCGGGCCTGCGCTGGTCGCGTCGTCCAGTGGGCCGGGTCCTGTTCGTGCTCATCGATCATCGCCCCCGTGCTTCAGAGGCCCGGCCGAATACCGGGCGGTAACTTCTGCTGGGGACCTTCTACGGTGACGGTCGAGGCGGCCGCAAGCGGCGGCGGGGTGCCGGGAGCGATCGGGAGGAATCACCTATCCGGGTGATGCGTCCGCTGCCGGGCGGGGCGTGAGACGGGCGCAGGGAGGGTGAGGGGCGGTTGCCGGGTGGACGGCGGGGTATCGGTGCACGTGACCCCAAAGGGGGACGTCGCACGTATCCTGAGGGCGTTTCCGACTACGAAAGCGACCCGGCCATGCGCGTGTACGTCCCCCTGACCCTGTCCGGTCTCGCAGCGGCGCACCGGGCGGGCGAAATCGGCCCCGGTCCGCTGACCGCGTACGCGGTGACCCCCGCACTGCGCGAGTGGTATGTCTCGGACGACATCGAGGAACTGGAGTACGCGGCGCTCAACCGGGCCGCCTCCGCCTCGCTGCGCATGATCGCGCAGAACCCCGACGCGGTGCGCAGGCGCGTCGTCGTGGCCGTCGAGGTATCGGACGGCGCGGCCGTCGCCGACCCGGACCACAGTTTCGACCCGTCCTCGCTCGGCGAGGTGCGGATCGCTTCCCCCGTGGCGCTCGCCAAGGCCGCCGCGGTGCATGTCGACGCGGACGACGCGGAGAAGGACGTCACGGCGGCGGCCGCGGCGCTGGGGGCGGCGGACCTCGGTGACGACGACGCGCAGTTCACCGTGGACGGCGCCGAGGACCATGAGCTGCTGTGGTTCGGCATCCAGGAGATTCCGAACCTGATCGGCTGAAGAACCTGATCGGCTGAAGGGGAGAGGCCGGGGCCCGGGGAGGCCGGGAGCGGACCGGGCCGACTTCGAACGGGTGTCGCAGGCGGCGGGTACTTTCTATGCATGGGGACGCATGGGAAGCACCGCACTCATCTGGTCTGGGACTGGAACGGCACACTGCTCGACGACAACGACGCGGTCGTCGGCGCGACGAACGCCGCGTTCGGCGAGGTCGGCCTGGAGCCGATCACGCTTGAGCAGTACCGCGAGATGTACTGCATCCCGATACCCCGCTTCTACGAACGGCTGATGGGCAGGCTGCCCACGGAGGCCGAGTGGGAGCGGATGGACGGGATCTTCCACCGGTACTACACCGAGCAGCGGGCCGCCTGCGGGCTCACCGAAGGCGCCGAGGAGCTGCTCACGCAGTGGCAGCTGGCCGGGCGCAGCCAGTCGCTCCTGAGCATGTACGGGCACGACCAGCTGGTCCCCGTGGTGCGGGGGTACGGCATCGAGCGGCGCTTCGTGCGGGTCGACGGCCGTACCGGGCCTTCCGGCGGCAGCAAGGCCCAGCACATGGAGCGGCACATCGCCGCCCTGGACGGGATATCCGCCGAGCACACGGTGGTCATCGGCGATGCGGTGGACGACGCCGTGGCCGCGGCCCATGTCGGTGCGAAGGCCGTGCTCTACACCGGCGGATCGCACAGCAGGGCCAGCCTGGCGGCGGCCGGGGTGCCGGTGGTGGACAGCCTGGCCGAGGCCGCGCAGCTCGCCGAGCAGATGGCCGGATAGCGGCGATCGGATGGCGGCGATCCGATGGCCGCTATCCCATGGACGCTATCCGATAGTGGTGATCGGGTGGCGGCGCATCGGGTGGCAGCCATCGGACCGGGGCGGAGGGTGAAGAGGGAGCGGCGAGGCGGCCGGACGGGTCAGTTGGTGACCGGGGCCTTTGTGCGGAGGACCTTCAGGAATTCGCGCATCCACGCCGAGTGGTCCGGCCATGCCCGGGACGAGACCAGAGTGCCGTCGACCACCGCCTCGTGGTCCTCGAAGGTGGCGCCCGCCGTCTGCATGTCGAGCTCCAGCGCGGGGTAGGCGGTGACATGCCGGCCGGCCAGCGCGCCGACCGCTGCCGTCATCAGCGGGCCGTGGCAGATCTGGGCCACCGGCCGGTCCGAGTCGAAGAAGGCCTTGAGGATCTTGCGGAGCTCGGCGTCGTTGCGCAGGTACTCGGGCGCCCGGCCTCCCGGGACGACCAGCGCCACGTAGTCCCCGGCGTCGACCTCGGAGAAGGCCAGGTCGGCGGGCCAGGTATAGCCGGGCTTCTCGGTGTACGTGTCGAAGCCGGGCTCGAAGTCGTGGACCACGAAGCGGAGCGTCTTGCGGGCGGGGGCCGCGATGTGGACGTCGTAACCCTCCTCGCGCAGCCGCTGGTACGGATAGAGGACTTCCAGGGACTCGGCGGCGTCGCCGGTGACGATCAGGATCTTCGGTGCCATGGCGGGGCTCCCACGGTTCGTCGGCCTGTTCCGACTACCAGAGTGCGACATCACGGACCCGCGCGCTGTCCAGAGTGTCAAAGTTCGGGTCCATCTTTTTACACAAACGGCTCGTGACGGTCACGGGGTGGGGCGATATAGCCTGGACCCCGTGATCAGCGCGATACGCCTCGGGGGCAGCGAAGCCCCCGGCCTGCGCCCGGAGTGCCACAGCACCCGGGCCGTCGCTGATTCCCACAGCCCGGTCCGACTGCCAAGAATGGCCAATATGGTCCCGGGCGTCTCTCATAGCGGCATAGCGTCGACTCAGACCGGAAACCCCGTGTCGTGGCGGTACGTCGTCTTTTTCACCTACGTCTCGCAACGGCGCGTGACAGGAGCCAGAGGACATGCAGACCAAGCTGGACGAAGCCAAGGCCGAGCTGCTCGCACGGGCCGCCAAGGTAGCTGACAACAGCCCAGGCGGTGGTGTCGGTGGCCCGGGAGGTACCTCCCGGGTGCGTGTTGCGGCCGCCGGGGCCGAGCAGGAGCGTCCCGGACAGGACGTGCTCCTCTCCTACCTCCAGCGTTACTACCTGCACACCGCTCCGGAGGACATCGCGGGCCGCGACCCCGTGGACGTCTTCGGTGCCGCCTCCTCCCACTACCGCCTCGCCGAGACGCGCCCGCAGGGCACGGCGAACGTCCGGGTGCACACCCCGACCGTCGAGGAGAACGGCTGGACGTGCAGCCACACGGTCATCGAGGTCGTCACCGACGACATGCCGTTCCTGGTCGACTCCGTCACCAATGAGCTGTCCCGGCAGGGGCGCGGCATCCATGTCGTGATCCACCCGCAGGTCGTCGTACGCCGCGACGTCACCGGCAAGCTCATCGAGGTCCTCGCCGAGGGCAACGGCATCGCAGGGGGCCCGCAGGGCCGCAAGGGCGGCGCGGGCGCCAAGGACGCGAAGAACGAGCTGCCGCACGACGCGCTCGTCGAGTCCTGGATCCACGTCGAGATCGACCGCGAGACCGACCGCGCCGACCTCCAGCAGATCGCCGCCGACCTGCTGCGCGTGCTGTCCGACGTACGGGAGACCGTCGAGGACTGGGACAAGATGCGTGACGCCGCGCTGCGCATCGCCGACGACCTGCCCGGTGAGCCGCTCGACGACCTCGCCGACGAAGAGGTGAACGAGGCCAGGGAGCTGCTGCGCTGGCTCGCCGCCGATCACTTCACCTTCCTCGGCTACCGCGAGTACGAGCTGAAGGACACCGACTCGCTGGCCGCCGTCCCCGGTACCGGCCTCGGCATCCTGCGCTCCGACCCGCACCACAGCGTCGACGAGGCGCACCCCGTGAGCCCGTCCTTCGACCGGCTGCCCGCCGACGCACGGGCCAAGGCCCGTGAGCGCAAGCTCCTCGTCCTCACCAAGGCCAACAGCCGGTCGACCGTCCACCGCCCCAGCTACCTCGACTACGTCGGCGTGAAGAAGTTCGACGCGGACGGCAACGTCATCGGCGAGCGCCGCTTCCTCGGACTGTTCTCCTCCGCCGCCTACACCGAGTCCGTGCGCCGGGTGCCCGTCATCCGCCGCAAGGTCGCCGAGGTGCTGGAGGGCGCGGGCTTCTCGCCCAACAGCCACGACGGCCGCGACCTGCTGCAGATCCTGGAGACGTACCCGCGCGACGAGCTCTTCCAGACGCCCGTCGACCAGCTGCGCTCCGTCGTCACCTCCGTGCTGTACCTCCAGGAGCGCCGCCGGCTGCGGCTCTACCTGCGCCAGGACGAGTACGGGCGCTACTACTCCGCGATCGTCTACCTGCCGCGCGACCGCTACACCACCGGTGTGCGGCTCCGCCTGATCGACATCCTCAAGGAGGAACTGGGCGGCACCAGCGTCGACTTCACCGCCTGGAACACCGAGTCGATCCTCTCCCGGCTGCACTTCGTCGTCCGCGTCGCACCCGGCACCGAGCTGCCCGACCTCACCGACGCCGAGGCCGACCGCATCGAGGCCCGGCTCGTCGAGGCCGCCCGCTCCTGGGCCGACGGCTTCCAGGAGGCGCTGGGCGCCGAGTGCGGCGAGGAGCGCGCCGCCGAGCTGCTGCGCCAGTACGGCCACTCGTTCCCCGAGGGCTACAAGGCCGACCACACGCCGCGCTCCGCCGTGGCCGACCTGGTCCACCTCGAAGCGCTCAAGCAGGACGAGAACGACTTCGCCCTCAGCCTGTACGAGCCGGTCGGCGCCTCCCCCGGCGAGCGCCGCTTCAAGATCTACCGGACCGGCGAGCAGGTCTCCCTCTCCGCCGTGCTCCCTGCCCTCCAGCGGCTCGGCGTCGAGGTCGTCGACGA
Organism: Streptomyces sp. NPDC059832; assembly: GCF_042731715.1. Classification (NCBI taxonomy): domain Bacteria; kingdom Bacillati; phylum Actinomycetota; class Actinomycetes; order Kitasatosporales; family Streptomycetaceae; genus Streptomyces; species Streptomyces sp. NPDC059832. Next base: position 26,588 of record NZ_JBHWIY010000002.1, read on the forward strand.
GCGTCCGTACGAGCTGCGCTGCGCGGACCGTACGCACGCCTGGATCTACGACTTCGGGCTCCGGATGCCGCAGACCAACGGCAACGGCAACTATCTCGCCGACGACGCCCGCGACCGCTTCCAGGACGCCTTCGCCGCCGTGTGGACCGGTGAGGCCGAGAACGACGGCTTCAACTCGCTGGTGCTGGGCGCCGGTCTGAGCTGGCGCCAGGCGATGGTGCTGCGCGCGTACGCGAAGTACCTGCGCCAGGCCGGGTCGACGTTCAGCCAGGACTACATGGAGAGCACGCTCCGCAACAACGTCCACACCACCCGGCTGCTGGTCTCGCTCTTCGAGGCCCGGATGTCCCCGGAGCGGCAGAACGCCGGCACCGAGCTGACCGACGGCCTCCTCGAAGAGCTGGACGGGGCCCTGGACCAGGTCGCCTCGCTCGACGAGGACCGCATCCTGCGGTCCTTCCTGACCGTCATCAAGGCCACCCTGCGCACCAATTTCTTCCAGCGGGCGGACAACGGCAAGCCGCATCCGTACGTCTCGATGAAGTTCGACCCGCAGTCCATCCCGGATCTGCCGGCGCCCCGCCCGGCCTTCGAGATCTGGGTCTACTCGCCGCGCGTCGAGGGCGTGCACCTGCGCTTCGGCAAGGTCGCCCGAGGCGGTCTGCGCTGGTCGGACCGGCGCGAGGACTTCCGTACGGAGATCCTCGGCCTGGTCAAGGCACAGATGGTGAAGAACACCGTCATCGTGCCGGTCGGCGCCAAGGGCGGATTCGTCGCCAAGCAGCTCCCGGACCCGGCCGTCGACCGTGACGCCTGGATGGCCGAGGGCATCGCCTCGTACCGCACCTTCATCTCGGCGCTGCTCGACATCACCGACAACATGGTGGCCGGCGAGGTCGTGCCGCCCAAGGACGTCGTCCGGCACGACGAGGACGACACCTACCTGGTCGTCGCCGCCGACAAGGGCACCGCGAGCTTCTCCGACATCGCCAACGAGGTCGCCGTCGGGTACGGCTTCTGGCTCGGCGACGCCTTCGCCTCCGGCGGCTCCGCGGGCTACGACCACAAGGGCATGGGCATCACCGCCCGCGGCGCCTGGGAGTCCGTCAAGCGGCACTTCCGCGAGCTGGGCCACGACACCCAGACCGAGGACTTCACCGTCGTCGGCGTCGGTGACATGTCCGGTGACGTGTTCGGCAACGGCATGCTGCTCTCCGAGCACATCCGGCTCGTCGCGGCCTTCGACCACCGGCACATCTTCATCGACCCGACCCCGGACGCCGCCACCTCGTACGCCGAGCGGCGCCGCCTGTTCGACCTGCCGCGCAGCTCCTGGGCCGACTACAACAAGGACCTGCTCTCCGCGGGCGGCGGCGTCCACCCGCGCAGCGCCAAGTCCATCCCGATCAACGCGCACGTCCGCGAGGCGCTCGGCATCGAGCCGGGTGTCACCAAGATGACGCCCGCCGAGCTGATGCAGACCATCCTCAAGGCCCCCGTGGACCTGCTGTGGAACGGCGGCATCGGTACGTACATCAAGTCCTCCGCCGAGTCGAACGCGGACGTCGGCGACAAGGCCAACGACGCGATCCGCGTCAACGGCGAGGACCTGCGGGCCAAGGTCGTCGGCGAGGGCGGCAACCTGGGCGCCACCCAGCTCGGCCGGATCGAGTTCGCCCGGGGCGGCGGCCGGATCAACACCGACGCGATCGACAACAGCGCCGGTGTGGACACCTCCGACCACGAGGTGAACATCAAGATCCTGCTCAACGGCCTGGTCCGGGACGGCGACATGACCGTCAAGCAGCGCAACAAGCTGCTCGCCGAGATGACCGACGAGATCGGCCGCCTCGTCCTGCGCAACAACTACGCGCAGAACGTCGCGCTCGCCAACGCCACGTCCCAGTCCCCCTCGCTGCTCCACGCCCACCAGCGCTTCATGCGCAGGCTGGGCCGTGACGGGGACCTCGACCGCGGGCTGGAGTTCCTGCCCAACGACCGCCAGATCCGTGAGCTGCTCAACGCCGGCAAGGGGCTCAGCCAGCCCGAGCTGGCCGTGCTGCTCGCGTACACGAAGATCACCGCGGCCCGGGAGCTGATCCGGACCAGCCTGCCGGACGACGAGCACCTGCAGAAGCTGCTGCACGCCTACTTCCCGCAGCAACTGCGCGAGCAGTTCCCCGAGGCGGTCGACGGACACGCGCTGCGGCGCGAGATCATCACCACGGTCCTGGTCAACGACACCGTGAACAGCGGTGGTTCGACCTTCCTGCACCGGCTGCGGGAAGAGACCGGTGCCTCGATCGAGGAGATCGTGCGGGCGCAGTTCGCGGCCCGCGAGATCTTCGGCCTCGGCCAGGTGTGGGACGCCGTCGAGGCGCTCGACAACCAGGTCGCCGCCGATGTGCAGACCCGGATCCGGCTGCACTCGCGCCGGCTCGTCGAGCGCGGTTCGCGCTGGCTGCTCGGCAACCGGCCGCAGCCGCTGGAGATCGCCGGGACGATCGACTTCTTCAAGGCGGGTGTCGACCAGGTCTGGGCCGAGCTGCCCAAGATGCTGATGGGTGCCGACCTGGAGTGGTACCAGTCGATCCTGGACGAGCTCACCGAGGCGGGCGTCCCGGGCGAGCTGGCCCAGCGGGTCGCCGGATTCTCCTCCGCCTTCCCGGCGCTGGACATCGTGGCGATCGCGGAGCGCACGGGCAAGGACCCGCTCTCCGTCGCCGAGGTGTACTACGACCTCGCGGACCGGCTGGGTATCACCCAGCTGATGGACCGGATCATCGAGCTGCCGCGGGCCGACCGCTGGCAGTCCATGGCCCGCGCCTCCATCCGCGAGGACCTGTACGCCGCGCACGCCGCGCTCACCGCGGATGTGCTGTCGGCGGGCAACGGGACCTCGACGCCGCAGGAGCGGTTCGAGGCGTGGGAGGAGAAGAACGCGGCGATCCTGACGCGGTCCCGCTCCACCCTTGAGGAGATCCGGGGGTCGGACGCCTTCGACCTGGCGAATCTGTCGGTCGCGATGCGGACGATGCGCACGCTGCTCCGTACGCACGCCTAGCCGGTCGGGAGGGGAGGCGGTCGCCGGGTCTTCCGGTGGCCGCCTCCCTTTCCTGTTGCCGCGAGGTGCGTGGACCCGTTGCCGCGAGGTGCGCGGACCCCGGCGTCAGTACATGCGGGTTTCGCCCGCCGCGTCCGGCGGGGGCGGTTGGCGGCGTTGCCATTCCTGGGCCAGTTCGGTCGGGAAGCGGCGGCCGCTGCGGGCCAGGACCACGCCCTCGACCAGTTCGAGTTCGTCCCCGCCGTGGTACTGCCGCTCGGCCGCGCCGAGCTTCTTCCACGGGCCCGGACCCGATTTCCCGGCCGTCGAGCGCCACCGGGTGCCGTAGGTGCTGTGGTCGCGTACGTGGACGATGCCGCCGGTCACCCGCAGCTCGACATGGGCGCGGCTGAGGCCGGCGGTGCGGCGCTCCGGGATCAGGCCGTGCAGGGCTATGCCGCCCTCACCGGGCGCCCTGCCCACCTTCACGTTCGTGCCGTCCTCCAGGGTGAACCGGGCCTTCACATCGCCCTCCACCAGGAGCTTCAGCTGGACGGTCGCGGTGCGTGGGCCGTCGTCGACCAGCGGGGTGCCGTGGCTCTGGCAGTGGGGTACGCCCCTGAGGACGCGCGGCAGCAGGGCGGCGCTGCCCTTGTGGGTGTCGTAGAGGGTGCAACGGCGGTCCTCGCAGCGCCAGTTGCGGCTGACCACGTCGAAGCGGGGGCTGCGGTGCGGGCCCAGCAGACCCATCTTCTTCAGCACGTCCTCCTCCATCTTCCTGGAGATGTCCAGCGCGCTGGCCACCCCCATGTCGACGGGGACCAGCCGGACCTTGCCGCCGCGGGCCGGGACCGGCTCCAGGAAGTCGTCCGTATTGCCCTGGAGCCAGGGGTGCGACTCGCGATGGCCGCGGAAACGGTCGCCGGTGATGACGGGGATGCCGGTGTACGCGCACAGTTCGAGCAGGCGGTCGTCGGCGTCCGGCAGCTCCTCGACCAGGCCGCGGTCCACCCAGCGGCCGAGCAGCCGGATGTCGGCGGGATCGGTGAACTCCCGTCGTCCGCCGAGCCGCAGGCTGGCGTCGGCGACCAGATACAGCTTGACGTCCGGATCCCGGGCGAGCTCCTCGGCGGCCTCCACGAGGAGCCGCAGCCGGCGCAGCGAGCGTGCACCGGGCTCGCCCAGCGTGCGGTTGCGCACGACGTTGGACAGATCCACCAGGAAGCAGGCTGCACCGAAGTCCGTGGTGAGGTGGTTCTCCATCGGAGGTCGCCTTCCCGGAAGTCCCTGAACAGGAGTTGACGATATGTCAATCCTGGTGCGGTGCAACTATATTGACGTCCTCGGTGGCCCCCGGGTTCCGGCAGGCAGGTGTGAACGGGGGCCGTGGGACGGCAGGGACGAGAACGTGGGGGCGTTTGCGTGTCGGATTGGGGTTCGTTCATCGACGAGACGCCGTCGGGGCAGTCTCCGCCGCCACCGCCCGACCACGCCCCGTCCGGGGCGGGCGCCGGGGACGACGGCTGGGGCAGCTTCGCCGACGAGACACCGGCGGCGGGCGGCGCGCCACCGCCGCCGCCCTCCGCGCCGCCGCCCGCTCCGCGACCGTACGGCGTTCCGGTCCCCTCCCCGGAGGTCGCCGCCTCGCTGCTGACGGCCGGGGAGACCCTGTGGGCGCAGGTCGACGGGGCGGACGCCGTGCTCGGCTCGGGCTGCCGGGTGGCCGTGGTGCCGGGCGAGGACGGGGACGCGGCCACGGACGGGTTCGGCGGCTGGCGGCCGGTGACGGTGGTCGATCCGGCCGCGCTCACCGTGCGACTCGTACCGCTGGCCCTCGCCGAACCGCCCATCGGCACCGCGACCCCGGTGGCCGAGCTGTACGCGGACCCCGAGCCGTACACCGCCGCCGCGCCCGACCGGGCCGGGGTGTTTCCGGTCGGGCAGGGCCCCGATCTCGACGCCCTGCTGCATCGCGCGCAGGCGGAGGAGCGCGCCCGGGTCCGGGCCGACGTCGAGGCCGAAGCCCGGCGCGCCGAGCGGGAACTCGCCGACGCCAAGGCGGAGGTGCGGGAACGGGCGGAGGCCGCCGAACAGCGGGCCGCTCAGCGCGAGCAGCGGGCGCAGGAGGCCGCGCAGCGCGCCCAGGAATACGCCGAGCAGCAGGTCAGGACGGCCCGCGACGAGGTCGCCCAGGCGGTGTGGCAGTGGCAGGAGCGCGCCCAGCGGGCCGAGGCGGAGGTCGCCCGGCTGAGCGGCGAGCTGGCGAGGGCCGAGCAGGCGGGCGTCCTGCGGCATGTACTGGACCGCCGTCGGCGCGCCGGCGGCGGGCGTGATCAAGCGGGCCCGAGGGGGACATGAGCGTGGAACTGCCCGCAGACGTAACGGAGTCCGGTGCCGTCGCGCTGCCGGAGATCAGAGTGGAGTGGTCGCAGGCGCTGGCCCCGACCCTCCGCGACAGCGTGGTCGACGCGCACAGCCTGGACCGCGAGGAACTCGTCGCGGCCCTGCCCGGACTGTGGCGGGCGGTGGACGCGGCGCTCGATCTGGCGGGGCCCGGAAGCCTGGTCGCCGAGTCCGTGCGGCATGACGCGTACGAGGGGTGGCAGGTGGCCGCGCTGCCCCGGTACGACCTCGACGGACGGATCCGCCCGCGCGAGCGCAGGGAGGGCGCGCAGCACGGGGCGCCGCAGCTCAGGGACCGGCGGGCGCTGGTCAGGGCGCTGGTGGACGCCGTCGCCGAACGGCCGTGCCTGGATCTGCGGGACGCGCTCCAGATGCTCGACGTGTTCGCCGGGAACTTCCCGCCGGGGCTGGACGCGGTCTGCCGCCGGCTCCTCGGGCACGAACTGCGCCACGGGGTCGCCGCCGGGCTCGCCCCGCTGCACGAGGCGCTCGACCGGCGTGCGCCGGACGGTGTCTCCACGCTCTGCTACCGGGAGAGCGCGGTCGGCTCGCGCAAGGCCAAGGGCGATCCGGCCACCGACAACGAGGACACCGCGGGAGCGCTGACCGGGCCGAGCGGGGTGCTGCGGTGCGCGGTCTTCGACGGGGTGACCGGCGACGGCGACGGCTCGGGCGGCACGGCCGCGCGCGCGGCGCTGGAGCAGGCGGTACGGCGGTGGCGGCTGGAGGAGGAGGCCACCGGGGGCGCGCTGTCGGGCGACTCCCTCACCGATTCCCCTGTCGATGCTCTTGCGGGAGCCGACTCGCCCGCCGAGCTGATCGCCGAGCTGGACGCCGCCGTCGGGCGGGCCACCGCCGTCGGCAGCGCGGCCGCGGTCCTCGCCACCGTGCGGCCCGACGGCACGGCGTCCGTCGTGTCGGTGGGCGACGCCGAGGCCTGGCTGATCCGGCCCGTGCGCGTACCGGCGGGAGAAATCCCGTATGCCGCATGGAAGCTGACGCCCGCTCACACCGGGTTCGCGGAACGGTTGCGGATCTCGGCCGATGCCGAGGGCGAGGAGTCGCAGCTCGTCTCCTTCCTCGGCGGCGGTACGGCCCGCTGGGCCCACCGGACGTTCCGGGTCGCCCCCGGGGATCTGCTGCTGCTCGCCTCGGACGGGGCGAGCGAACCGGAACGGGACCGGTGGTTCGGCGCCGTGCTCGCGGAACTGACCGCACAGCTCGACGCGTCCGGCAGACCGACCGCACCCGCGCTCGCCGCCGCGCTGGTGCAACGGGCCGAGGCTCTCGGCGGCTGGGACAACGCGACCGCGCTGGTGTGCGCGGTGGGGGAGGCGAAGGACCGATGACCACCGAGGACATCAAGATCACCGCGGACCGGCAGGAGGTGCACCTCGGCGAGGAGTTCACCGTCCTGATCGCCCCGCGCGAGCTGGGCCGGGGCGACCGCGTCGTCGAGGGCGTCGCCTATGTCATCGCCATCGACGACAGCTACTCCATGGAGATCAGGGCCGATTCGAGCACCGACCAGTTCGCCGACCCGGACAACCCCGACGACCCGAGCCGCAAGCAGGTCGCCGAGGCCGGGGTGCGGGAGCTGGTCGCCGCACTGCCGCGCGGCGCCCACGTCGAGGTGCTGACCTTCGCGCAGAACACCGGAGTGCGTTTCTCCGGCACGGCGGGGGAGCTCCAGCGCCGCGGCCGGTGGAACGGCAACATCGAGGACGAGCGCCGCTGGACCAACATCGAGGGCGCGCTGCTGCGCGCGTACCAGCAGCTCGATCAGCAGCGGGCCGCCTCGCGCCGGGTGGTGCTGTTCAGCGACGGCATCCCGAACTTCGGCGAGACCGACCCCGGCCGGCTCGCCGCCCTCGCCCGCGACGCCGCCGACCGCGAGCTGCACACCGATGTCATCGGCATCGGCGCGGGCGCCGACTTCGGGCTCCTCGAACGCCTCGCGCCGACCGGGCTGCCCGAGCACGTCGCCTCCCGCGCCGGTGCCGCCGAGGCGATGAAGCAGATCACCGCCAGGTTCGCGGCCTTCGGCAGGGACGTGGTGGCGGGCAGCGGCGAACTGTCCCTGGAGATCAATCCGAGCTTCCCCGTGCTCGGCGTCTACCAGCTCGACCCGACCCGCCGCCGGGTCGACGGCGCGCTCGCGGACGGCGGCGGGCGGCGGCCCAGCCGGGTGCGGCTGAAGCTCGGCGCGATCGGCGCCGGGGAGGAGGGACAGCCGCTGTACGCGCTCAGACTGCGTGCGCCCGAGCGGATCAGCGCCGGTCCGATGCCCGTGCTGAAGGCGACCGGTTCCATCGGCACGGGACGCGAGGCACGGCAGCTCGCTCCCGGCCAGATCGCGCTGCGCACGGTCGACAACCCCATGTCGCCGATCCTGCAGCCCGACCTCAAGCGGCAGATCGACGCCATCGAGCTGGACCGGGAGATCAACGGCCGGATCGCGGCAGCCGCCTCGAAGGCCGAGCGCGAGCGGATCTACCAGGAGGGCGTGGAGCGCGCCCGGCGCATCCCCGACCCCGATCTGGCCGCCGCCTATCAGCGGGCGAGCGGCGGTCTGCGGGACGGACTCGACCCGAAGGACGTGGCGAACGAGGCACGGGCGGCATCCAGCCGCAGCTCCACGAAGTCCAAGCGGGACTGGTTCCAGCAGATCCCGGTCGAGACGCCGGACGAGATCCGGGCCCGGCGCCGGCAGCAGAGCCTCGACGACGATGACGACGACGAGGGCGAGTACGGCCCCGCGTACGGCAGCGGTACGTACAGCAGCGGAACGTACGGCAGCGGCAGCGGAACGTACGGAAGCGGAAGTGGAACGTACGGCACCGGCAGTGGTACGTACGGTGGCCCGCCCACCCTTCCGCCCGGCGCCCCCACCGAACCGCCGCCGGGCCGGGGGCCGCGGTGAGCGTGCCCGGCGTCATCATCGACGCCTCGAACGTCGCCGCGACCAGGAAGCGGCCCTGGCCCTTCTCCCGGGTCGTCGGGGTACGGGACGCCTGGCTGCGTGAACACCCGGGCACCACCGCGATAGCCGTGCTCGACGCCACCGTCCGCCCGTTCCTCGACGAACAGCATCTGGTGAGGCAGGCCGAGCGCGAGCAGTGGCTCGAGGTCCACCAGGGGGACGCCGACGACCGGATCCTCGCGCTCGCCACGCAGTTCGGGTCGGCCATCGTCTCCAGCGACAACTTCCGCTTCGCCCGCCGGGAGCACGCCTGGCTGCAGGGCAACAACTCCCGGGTCTGGTCGGCGCGCTGGGTGCACGGCCGGGTCCTGCTCAGCCCGCGCCACCTCGGGGTCGCCACCGACGAGGAGATCGAACGCGACCGGCTCCACAAGCTCGACAAGGCCGGGCTGCTGCGCGAGGACGCCGAGGAACGCTTCCGCTGCACCGATCCGGCGGGCACCTGTCTGCGCCGCGGCACGGTGCTGCTGCCGCGTCAGGTCAACAAGGACGGCAACCGCTGGTTCTGCCGCTCGTGCGGCTACGAGGCGGTCGAGGTCGTCGTCGAACCGCCGGTGCCCGAGGGGCTGGACGCCGGTCCGGTCCTGGTCACCGTGCAACACGGCTACACGGTCCGGGCGACCGTCACGGTGCCGTCGCAGGGGCTGACACTGGGCCGGGCCTCGCGCAGCCGCCCCGGGGCCACCGATGTCACCGAAGGGCTCGGCGCCGACCGGGCGGCCGAGATCAGCCGGGCCCATCTGCGGATCTTCCTCGACGACGACGGCAGACCGCTCGCCGAGCATCTGCCCGAGAACAACGCCTCCTTCCTCAACCCGGAGCTCGACTTCGACGGACTGCCGCGCACCGCCCGGCTGGCCGCCGGAACGCCGTACGCGCTGGAGGACGGCGACGAACTCCACCTGGGCCCCGGCACCGTACGGCTGCGCATCAGCAACGGGGCCCGGACCGGTGACGAGCCCGGAAGCGAGTACGCCAGGTGACCCCGTTCCAGCCCTGCTGGGTGCACGCCGAGCATCCCGACGCCCTGGGCTCGCCCCGGCTGGCCTGGCTCCCCGAGGCCTACGGCGAGGACGGCCGCTTCCGCACCAAGCGCCTGCTCGCCGGTGCGGGCCAGGGGTACGCCGTACTCGCCGAGGACCGCTGGTCCGGCGGCGACGTGGTGATCAAGGGCATGTGGTGGTCGCAGTCGGACCTCGACGACCCGCGCAGCGTCCACGGAGCGCTGGGCGAGCAGAAGAAACAGCGCGACCAGGGGCTGCGGGCCGCCCGGCAGGCCGCACAGCTCACCCAGCAGTGCCCCGTCGTGATCAGCGTCGAGTCCCAGCCGTCCCCCTCCCTGCTCGCCGACGGCAGGCACGGCGGGCGGCCGGGCGGCGGCATGCCGGGCGAGGTGCCGTACGAGAGCTTCGTGGTGCAGCAGTTCATCGGGCACTACGGCGGCGTCTCACGCACGCACCACGGCGGCGTCTCACGCACCCTCCAGGAGGAGATCGACGAGCGGGCCGCATCGCACCGCCGCTTCAAGCCCGAGCAACTCCTCGACCTGGCCGAGCAGTTGTGCAACACCCTCGCCGCGCTCCACGCCGACCGGCACAACGGGGACGAGCACTCCAAGGGCTGGATCCACGCCGACATCAAACCGGAGAACATCCTCGTCCTCGGGCCGCCCGCCCGGTACGTGCTCATCGACTACGACGCCGCCGTCCAGATCGGCGACCGCATCCGCACCACCACGAGGGCCTACGCCCCGCCCTCCGCCGAAGGCACCGACGAACCCTCCGAACTCGCCCCGGCCTCCGAGCGGTTCGACATCTACATGCTGGGCGCCACCCTCGCCCACGCCGCCGCGCTGCGCAGGCTCACCGACCGGCAGGCGCGCGAGCTGTACGCGGAGGACTTCGACGTCAGCGCCCCGGCCCGCCGCTTCATCGCCGGTCTGCGCTACGGGCCGATCCTCACCAACGCCCTCACCACCTGCCTGTCGGCGAAGAAGTTCCGGCTGGCCACCGTCGACCGGGTCAGGACCGACCTCGCCCGCGCCCGCAGCGCCACGGCCCTGCAGTCCGCGCTCCGCGCCCTGGGGGAGCACCGATGAACCAGCCGGGAGCCGCGATGCCCCGCCGTACCGGAGCCAATGCCCCGCTCACCGGGCTGCTCACCCGCATCCCCGGCCGCTCCGGCCGCGTCTGGGAGCCGCACACCGTCCAGCTGCGCCCCGGCCATCTGCGCTCCTCGGCCGGCGCGGCCGTCCGGGCCACCCGGCTGGTGAAGGACGAGGACGCCGACGCGTACGGTGCGCTGCGGGTCTTCCCGAACCGCAAACAGCGGGGCCGGGCCGCCGCCCTCCTCGCGACCGGCAGCCCCGTCACCCCCGCCCTCCTGGACATCGTCGACCACCCCGGACTGCCGCCCGCCCTCGTCACGGCATGGTCGCCCGGCGCCTCCTCCGTACCGCTGCACGCGCTGCGCGAACGCGACGACCTCGACACCATGCTCGCCGCAGGCCACCGCTGGACCCCCGCCGAGGCGCTGCACACCCTCGTCCCGCTCGGCCGCGCCCTGGACGACATGGCACACGCCGGATTCACCCCGCTGGAGCTCTCCCCGGACCACCTCGTCCTCAACTCCGGCTCGCTCGCCCTCGTCGGTCTCGGCCGGCACGGCTACGTACCGTCCGAGGGCCGGATGCCTGGGCCACAGGGCATGTCGCTGCCCAGCGCGCTCCTGCTCGGCGAGGACCTCCCGCCCGCCTCCGCCACCGGCCAGGACACCGCGGTGCGCTGGCGGGAGGTGCAGCTGCGCGCCCTGACCCGGCTGGCCGGCTGGATGGCCTGCGGACTGCCGCCCGCCGCCTGGGGCCCGGTGCACGGCCCCGCCGACCTCGGCGGCTATCTGTCGGCCGCCGGATTCCAGCGGGTGCCCGCGCTGCGCCCCGGACAGCTCGCCGACACCCTGGCCCGCGCCGCCCGGCACGAGGAGGAGGCCCGCGCACTGCGCGACTTCGCGGAGGCCGAGGCGCTGCTCGTGTACGACGACGCCGCCCAGGACTCCGGCGGCGGCAACCGCCTCGACATCAACCCCGAGGTGCTGCGCCTGGGCCTGCTCCACGACCACGGGCCCAAGGTGATCGCGCTGGCCGCGTTCGAGCAGCGGCGCCTGGGTACCCGTACCGCCACCCTGCTCTCCGGCGCCGGCTGGGTGCTGCTGAACCCCAAGGACTTCGCCGCCCAGGTCTGCCGGGCCGCCGCCGCCGCGCCCCGGGCCCGGCTCGTCGTCGCGGGCCGGATCGGGGCTGAGGACCTGCGGCGGATCGAGGCGGTGCGCGGCGGGCGCGCCCAGCGCGTCGACCCGGACGACCTCGCGGGCGCCGTACCGCGCATCGCGGGCCGCCCCGCCGACCAGCTGCCCTACCTCACCGACCGGGACATGGACGCCTACTCCGCCGAACTCCTCGGCGGCGTCGGCGGCCAGGCGATGCGGCGGCGGACCTTCGCGGCGGGCTGGACCCTGGCGCTGGGCGGCGCCGACCAGCTGCCGCCCCGCCAGCGCGGCAAGCTCCTGGACCAGATGACCGACTGCTTCGGCACCAACACCGAACTGCTCGTCGCGGTGCGCGCCCGGCAGAACGCCCCCGGCATGCGCAAGCAGAACCGGCTGCTCGACGAGGCCCGGATGCGGCGCCTGGTCGCCGCCCTGTCCGGCGTGCCCGGCTCCGTCTTCCGCGACTGCCTGATGTCCGCGCTGCTGGGCCCCGCCGCCGAGGACCTCTACGACGAGGCCGCCCGCCGGCTGCTCCCCGTCGCCACCCGGCTCGCGACGGTCTTCGACCCGGACCGTCCCGTCGCCGCCGGGGCGCTGCCGATGGAGGACGCCCTGCGCGAGCGCCCCGGCATCCGCCGGGTCGGTCTCTACGGGCGGCTGTGCACCGCCGTCACCGAGGTCGACCCCGCCAGGCTCGCCGCGGCCGTCGCCTCGATGGACGACACGCTGGTCGCGGTGCTCTCCGAGATCCCGGCGCCCAGCCTCCAGTTCCTCGCCGGACGGCTGGAGGACCCCGAGCTGCTCGAACTGCTCGGCCCGCACCTCCAGGGCGACGACCTGGACCTCCTGTCCCGCTACACCCCGCAGATGTGGCGGATGCTCCTCGACGGGCTGCGCCAGCCCGAACACCTCGGCGCCCTCGGCCTCGGCTGGGTCCAGATCGCCGCCCAGGACCCGGCGGGCACCGTCGACGCCCGGGTGCTGCTGAGGATCGCCGCCGACGCACAGGTCCCGGGAGCCGACGCGGTACGCGCCCTGCTCGGCACCGGACCCGAGCACTGGGCCACCGTCTGCGCGCACCCGCTGCTCGCCGCCCGCTGGCTCGCCGAACAGGGCGACCTCGACATCGCCGAGATCGTCGCCGCCTTCCCCGATCCGGCGGACGCCCTCGCCGAACTCGGCACCGAGGGACTGCGGCACGCCCATGAACTCGGCCTGGACCAACGGGCGATGAGCATCCTCGGCGGATACGCGGAAGGGCTGCGGCGCCCGCTCGACGAGGTGCTGGTCGCCTTCCAGCAGCGGGGTTACGAGAGCGAGCAGGCGGGCCCGTTCGCCACCGCGGCGGCCGTCGAGTGGTCGCGGCGGCAACTCGGCCGGGGCAAGGCGCTGGGCTGGATCGTCGGCAATGTGGTGGAGCGCCCCGGTAAGATCCGCGACTGGGCGGTGGACGGCACGGGGCTGGGGCGCCGGGTCACCGAGGCGGTGCTCGGCGCGCCCGGGACGGCCGCGCCCGTGCTGGAGTCGCTGCTGGCCACCCCCGCCCTGCTGCCCCTGCTCGCCGGCCTCGGCAGCCCGGGGCAGCGCGCCGCGCTCCTCGACCTGTACGCCGCGGAGCCCGAGGCCGTACTCGACCCGCGGGCCCGTCGCGAACTCCCGATGATCCTCGCCGCCCCGGACCCGGGCGACGCCCTGCGGACCCTCCTGCGCGAGGGACTCGGGGTGATCGCCCAGCAGTTCGCCGACCGGTTGCGGCTCAGCCCCGAACAGCGCCGCACCCTCGCCGGGCTCACCCCGCTCACCGGGGTGCTGGCGCCACCCTCGCTGGAGGCCGTGCTGACCGCCGGCGTCCGGTTCGGGCCGCGCGTCGCCGTCACCGCGGGCGTCGTCGAACAACGGCTGCCGGGCGCCGCCGACGCCCTCACCGTCTGGGGCCCGCGCTGGCTGCCGCTGCTGGCGGGCCCGGCGGGGGAGCGGGTGCTGCGGCTGCTGGTGGAGCAGCGGGAGCGGCACGGCGGGCAGAGCGGCCGGCTCACCCCGTGGCTACTCGCGGCGGGCGAGGACGGGCTCGCGCTGGTGGAGCGCTTCGGCCCGGACGCGCTCGACCTGGTCCTCGCCACCGACGCACCGCCCGCCGACGCCCGGCTGCTCGGCGAACTGCTGATGCTGCCCGGCCCCTCTCCCGTGCTCCACCGGATGATCACCGCTCACGGGCTGCCCGCCGCCACCTGGTCGCGGGCGGCGGCGCTGCTGGCGGCGGGGGAGTCGCGGGAGCGGGTACTGCTGCGGCTGTGGAGCCGCAGCGGCGGTGTGCCTACTGCTGCCACAGGGTGAGTTCGGTGAAGTAGTCCGGCAGATCGTTGGTGGCGCGCTTCTCCACCTTGGTGATCTTCAGCATGGCGAGATTGCCGTCGGACGTCACCGTGCACAGCCGGGTGCCCACCGGCAGGGTCTGGCCGCGCTGGAGTTCCTTCTCCCTGATCTCGGACGGCAGTACGTCGGACTGCGAGCCCTGGAGGCACTGTTCGGGGGTGGCTCCGGTGCTCTTGCCCGCCGGCGTACGGAATGTCCAGCTGCCGCCCGACACCTCGCTCAGCTCCAGCTCGTCGTCGCTGTCGGTGAATTCGCTGGGGCCCGAGATCCGTGGTTCGTCGAGATCGACTCCGATGACACTCGGCTCGGCGGGTGCCCGCAGCGCGAACGGCCGGTCCTTGAAGATCACCTTGTAGCTGCTCTGCTGCGCGGACGATCCGGACGATCCGGACGAGGTGGAGTCCGACGGTTTCGGATCGGGCTCCGGCTGCGAGGGCCGGTCGCTGTGCGAGTCGTCGGCGTCCGTGGTGCCGCCGTCCTTGTCGTTGCCGTGGGTGGCGATCACCCACGTCCCCGCGACCAGCAGCAGCGCGACCCCGGCGGCCACCGCGACCCGCACCGGCCCCCGGGACTTCGGGGCGGGAGCGGTCGCCGGTGCCGGGCCGGGCACCGGCGGCGACACGGTGGGGTGGCCGGGCTGCGGCGGGGCCTGGGTGGGCGGCTGGTGCGACAGGGTGTGCGCGGGCGGCCGGTGCGGCGCGGTCGTCGCGAATCCGGTCTGCGCGCCCGGCGGCACCGGGTCGGCGGGGGCGGTGGCGCCGGTCGGCGACAGGTCCGTGTTCGGTGGGTACGTGGGTGCCGCCGCCGGGCCCGCCGGCGGCGGGGGCAGCTGCGCGGCCTGCTCGCGGCGGGCGATCTCCGCGGCGAGCGGCTCCGGCAGCCAGCCGGCCGATTCGCTCAGCGGCCGGCCCGCCGACTGCTCGCACAGGGCGGCGAGTTCGGTGGTGCCGATGCGCGCTCGCGGATCCGCGGCCAGGCAGCGTTCCAGCAGCGGGCGCAGCTCCGGCGGATAGCCGTCGAGCCGGGGCGGCCGGTGCTCGGTGTTGGCGATCTGGGCGGCGACGGTCATCGCCCCGCCCGTTCCGTACGGATGACGGCCGGTCGCCGCGAGCGCCGCGATCAGACCGAGCGAGAAGACGTCGGTGGCCGGTCCGACCTGCTCCCCGAGCGCGTGCTCGGGCGACATGAACTGCGGGGTTCCGATCAGCCCGCCGCTGCGGGTGAGCTGGGTGGCGTCGGCGGCGCGGGCGATCCCGAAGTCGATGACGTACGGGCCGCTCGCCCCGAGCAGGATGTTGCCGGGCTTCAGATCGCGGTGGACGACCCCGGCCGCGTGGATGGCGGTGAGCGCTCGGGCCGTACAGCCGATGAGCCGGAAGACCGTGGGCAGCGGCAGCGGCCCGTGGTCCGTCAGCGCCGCTTGCAGCGACATGCCGGGCACGAACGCCGAGGCGAGCCAGGGCTGTTGGCCGGAGGTGTCGTGGTCGACCACCGGCACCAGGTGGTAGCCCTGCACCCGGCGGGCGGCCTGCACCTCCTGCTCGAACCGGCGGCGGAACTCGGGATCGTCGCCGAACTCGCGGCGGATCAGCTTCAGCGCGACGGCCTGGCCACCGCGGGTGTGCGAGAGGTAGACGGTCCCCATGCCGCCCTCGCCGATGCGGGCGAGCAGCCGGTATCCGGCGGCCTCGCGCGGATCGTCCGGTCCCAGAGGTGTGAGTATGTCGCCCGTGCCGGTACTGATGGGAGCCTCCCCCGCTCGCATGACCGAAATCTGACCGGATGGAGCCTACGACAGGTGGCGGGCCGTCAATTCATCATTGGGGGCCGGACGTTCGGCGCGACCGATGGGGCCGGTCGGCGGCCGAGGGGTCACGCACGGTCGGCACATAGGTGGGGGTGTACGAGGACGGGCGGGGCCGCGTCGCCGCCTCGATCCGGGCCACGGCCGACGCCACCGGGTCCGGCAGCCAGCCGGTGAAGTTCCGCGGCCCCGGTCCGCCGTCCTCGCCGAGCGCCTGCTCGCACAGCTCGGCGACCTCGCGGGCGGCGGGGCGCTCCTCGGGCCGGGCGGACAGGCAGCTTTGGAGCAACTGCCGCAGCGGCTGCGGGTGATGGTCCAGGCGAGGGGGTTCGCGGTCGGTGCCCGCGATCCGGGCGGCGACGGCGAGGCCGTGGCCCCGGCCGTAAGGATGCTGCCCGGTGGCGGCCTCGGCGGCCAGCAGCCCGAGCGCGAACACATCGGACGCGGGGGTGAGCCTTCGGCCCAGCGCGTGCTCGGGCGACATGTTCTTCGGGCTGCCGATCAGCCGCCCCGCCGTGGTGAGGGTCCGGGTGCCGGCCGCCCGTGCGATCCCGAAGTCGAGCAGCCAGGGGCCGCTCGCGGCGAGCAGCAGATTGCCGGGCTTGATGTCGCGGTGGATGACCCCGGCGGTGTGGACGGCGTCCAGCGCGCGGGCGAGAGCGCCGGTCAGCCGGAGCACCGCGGCCGTCGGCAGCGGTCCGTGCGCGCCGAGGACGGCGTCCAGCGGCAGGCCGGGGACGTAGTGGGTGGCGAGCCAGGGCCGCGGCCCCTCGGTGTCGTGGTCGACGACGGGCACCAGGTGGTACCCGGAGACCCGGCGGGCCGCGGCCACCTCACGGGCGAACCGCACCCGGAACTCCGGGTCCTGCGCGTACTCCCGGCGGATCACCTTCAGGGCCACGGGCTGGCCGCCCCGGGTGTGCGAGAGATAGACGGTGCCCATCCCGCCCTCGCCCACCCGGGCCCGCAGGGCGTAGCCGGAGATCTCCCGCGGATCGTCCGCCCGCAGCGGTCCCGGTACGCCGTCCTGCATGTGCCCCCCTGAGCGGTTCGAACGCAACCCCGTGGTGCGGCAGGGGAGTTTATCGCCCCGGCCGCCGCGCCCTGCTTCTTGCCGGGGGCGAACTCCTCGTACGCCGCCGCGCCCTACTTCTTGCCGGAGGTGAACTTCTCGTACGCCGCCACGACCTCGTCCGCCGGACCGTCCATCCGCAGCGTTCCCGCCTCCAGCCAGATCGCCCGGTCGCAGGTCTCGGTGATCGACTTGTTGCTGTGGCTGACCAGGAAGACCGTGCCGGCCTCCTTGCGCAGCTCGATGATCCGTTCCTTGCTGCGCCGCTGGAACCTGGCGTCGCCGGTGGACAGCGCCTCGTCGATCAGGAGGACGTCGTGGCTCTTGGCGGCCGCGATCGAGAAGCGCAGCCGGGCGCCCATGCCGGAGGAGTACGTGCGCATCGGCAGGGTGATGAAGTCGCCCTTCTCGTTGATGCCGGAGAAGTCGACGATGCCCTCGTAGCGCTCGCGGATCTGGGCGCGCGTCATGCCCATCGCGAGGCCGCCGAGCACCACGTTGCGCTCGCCGGTCAGATCGCTCATCAGCGCGGCGTTCACCCCGAGCAGCGAGGGCTGGCCCTGGGTGTGCACCCGGCCCTTCGTGGCGGGCAGCAGGCCGGCGATGGCCTTGAGCAGGGTCGACTTCCCCGAGCCGTTGGAGCCGATCAGGCCGATGGCCTCGCCCTTGTACGCCGCGAAGCTCACCCCCTTCACGGCGTGCACCTCGCGCACCCCGGGGGCCTGCCGGCGCGAGACGATCCGGCTCAGCGCCGAGGTGGCGCTGCCCTTTCCGGTGCGGGCGCCGTTGACCTTGTACGTGATGTGGACGTCGTCCACGACGACGGTCGGTACCCGCTCGTTGTTGTCAGCCATGTCGTCAGCCACGTCCGTACCGCTCCTCCGCCTGCCAGAAGTACACGAATCCGCCGACCCCGCACACCAGTGCCCAGCCCGCGGCGATGGCCCACACATGCGGCGGGAGGTGGGACGCGCCGAAGCTGTCGATGAGCGCGAATCGCATCAGATCGATGAAGACGGCGGCCGGATTGCACTCCAGCATCACCATCACGAAGTGCGGAACCCGTTCGCCCTTGAGCATCGTGTCCACGCTCCACATGACCCCGGACGCGTACATCCAGGTGCGCAGGATGAACGGCATCAGCTGGGCGATGTCCGGCGTCCGGGCGGCCAGCCGCGCCACCACCATGGAGACACCGGTGTTGAACACGGCCTGCAGGAGCAGCGCCGGGACGGCCAGCAGCCAGGACGGCCTGGGGAACTGCCCGAACCCCACCAGGATCAGCACCAGCGCGCCCAGCGAGAACAGCAGCTGCTGGAGCTGTTGCAGGGCCAGGGCGATCGGCAGCGAGGCGCGCGGGAAGTGCAGCGCCCGGACGAGCCCCAGATTGCCGCTGATCGCACGGGTGCCCGCGGTGATCGAGCTGCTGGTGAAGGTCCAGATGAAGACGCCGGTGACGAGGAACGGCACGAAGTCCTCGACGTTGCGCTTGGTGTTCATCAGGACGCCGAAGATGAAGTAGTAGACCGTCGCGTTCAGCAGCGGCGTCATGATCTGCCAGATCTGGCCGAGCTTCGCCTGGCTGTACTGGGCGGTCAGCTTGGCGGTGGCGAACGCCGTGATGAAGTGCCGGCGTCCCCACAGCTGCCGGATGTACGCCACCAGTGAGGGCCGGGCCCCGCTCATCGTCAGTCCGTGCCGGGCGGCGAGCGCGGCGAGCTCGCCCGGTGCGTACACCGGGAAGGGCGCACCGGCAGGGGTGTCGGCCGGGGCCGCTGGGGTTGCTGTCTGGCTCACCACGATCGCTTTCGACGGGAGGGCAAGGAACGCGAATCGACGGAACGGGACCGTATCGTCGCAACGCCGAGGGTAGGACGCATCCGCGTCGCAACGCAACCGTTTCGTCGTTACGGACTATGATTCGGCCATGACCACCGACCCGGGAACCCGCCGCCGTGTCCCCGCCGGAGCCGCCGTGCTGCGCGAGGACGTCACCGATGCGATTCGCGGCGCCGTCTTCGAGGAGCTGGCCGCGGTGGGCTTCGCCCGGATGTCGATGGAGGGGATCGCGCGGCGCGCGGGCGTCGGCAAGACCGCCGTGTACCGCCGCTGGAAGTCCAAGCTGGCCCTGGTCCTCGACCTGGTGTCCGCCGTCGCGGTCCAGGGCATGCCGGCTCCGGCCACCGGTTCGCTGTACGGGGACGTCCGGGCGGTGCTCGAACTCGCCTCCTACGCCCTGCGCCACCCCGTCGCCTCGCAGGTCATCCCGGACCTCCTGGTCGAGGCGGCCCGCAACCCGGAGATCTCCGACACGATCAAGGCCGCCCTGCTGGACCCGCAGCAGGGCATCGCCGCCGTGGTCGTACGGGACGCCGTGGCCCGCGGCGAGCTGCCCGAGGGCAGCGACCCGGACCGGGCGCTGGACCTGATCGTCGGCCCGCTCTACTGGCGGCTCGCCGTCGTCCGCGCCCCGCTGCCCAAGGGCTACCTCGACGACCTGGCGGCCTCCGCGGTCGCCGCCCTCGAAGCGGCCTGAGCGACAGCCGCTAGCCCTCGGCCAGCAGCCGGTCCGCGACCCGGGCCGCCGCCCCGCCGTCGTCCAGGTCGCAGAAGTCCCGGCGGAAGCTCTCGTACGCCGCCGCGTGCCGGGCCGACGAGGCGTCCAGGGTGCCCGTGTCCCGCAGGCACACCGCGATCTCGTCCGCGTCGGCGAGCAGCGGGCCCGGCGCCCGGCTCTCGAAGTCCAGGCAGAAACCGCGCACCGTGTCGCGGTAGTGCTCCAGGTCGTGGGTGTGGAAGAGCATCGGGCGGCCCGTGTGCGCGAAGTCGAACATCAGGCCCGCGTAGTCCGTGACCAGCACATCGGCGATCAGCAGCAGCTCCGCCGTGTCCGGGTGCGCCGACACGTCGCGTACGCCCGGCCGCTGCGGCACGCTCCCGGTCACCCGGGGATGGCGGCGCACCAGCACCGTGTGGACGTCACCGATGGACCGCGCCAGTGCGGCCGGGTCCAGCGCCGGGTCCCAGCGGTAGCGGGGCCGTTCGTCGGTGCCGGAGGGGTGGGCCAGCTGGTCGCGGTAGGTCGGCGCGTACAGCACGACCCGGCGGCCGTCCGGGATGCCGAGCCTGTGCCGTACCCGCTCCGCGGTCTTGGCGCGGTCGGCCGAGAAGAGCAGGTCGTTGGCGGGGGAGCCCGCCTCCAGGACCTCGCCCCGGTACCCGAGCGCGCGCCGCAGCAGCGGGGTGGAGTGGCTGCTGGGGGAGACCAGGACGGACCACTGGGCCGAGCGGTGCGCCAGCGTGGCGAGCTCCTGGTGGTCGGCGTACAGGGTGCCGTCCAGATCCGTGCCGAAGCGGCCGAGCGGGGTGCCGTGCCAGGTCTGCACGACGGTCTGGCCGGGGCGGCGCTCGAACCACTCGGGCAGCTGCTCGGCGGTGACGATGCGGCGGGACCGCGCCAGCGCCTCGTACCAGGCGGCGCTGTGCTCGACGACCGGGACGGCGGTGGGCGGGACGTGTCCGTGGACTCCGTCGGTGACCCAGAGGTGCTCCGACTCCACCCCCCGGCGCAGGAGTTCGGCGTGGACGGCGCGCGGCGAGTCGCCGCCCGTGTAGAGGACCGCGTCCCGCAGCGGCATTACGCGCCGGGCCGGATAGTGCCCGGCGCGCAGTTCGGCCCGGCGGTACGCGCCGCGTTCGGCGGGCGCGAGCACCGGTCCGGCCAGTACGGTCAGCCGGTCGCCGGACCGGCGGTCCAGGGCGAACTCCCGGCCGGGCACGGGGGCCGCGGCGACCGGGACGCTTCCGCGAAACGGCAGCCGGGCGGCGAGCGAGGTCAGCACCCGGACCGGCCGGCCGCCCAGATAGGCGTCCCAGCGGCCCTCGTGCAGCCCGGCCGCCACCGACGGCGCCAGGAACGCGGAGAAGCGGCACCCCCCGCCGCCCCCTTCGCGGGCCTCGCCGCGCGCTCCCCGCGCGCGCCGCTCGTCGTGGGTGACGGGCACCGACACCGTCTCGCGCAGCGTCTCGTGCCGCAGGACGAGACGGTCCGGGCCCTTGTCCTGCCGTACGCCCGTACCGGCGCCGGTCACCCCCTCCACCCGCAGCGCACCGTCCGGCGTCCACACGGCCCCGTCCACGAACGGCTGCCCGCTCAGGTCCAGCACCAGCTCGCCCGCCGCGTCGGCCACGACCGGCGGAGCCGACTCCCCGGCCGCCGCGAGCGGTACCCGGGATCCGTCGGCCATGACCAGCCGCGCCCGCCACCGCCCGCCGGGCTCCGGCTCGACCTCGCGCGGCGCCCGGTGCGGCGCCGGTGGCGCGGCCGCCATCCCGGCGAGATCGGCGAGCGGGATCCGTACCGTGAAGCGGCCGTCCGGCCGGCATTCGACGGGGTGGCCGAACTCCTGGTCCGTCACCCCGTCGCAGGTCAGCACCAGGGCCTTCGGCCGGGCACTCCCGTACAGCCGGCCCGTCAGCTCCAGGTCCTCGCCGAAGCGGTGGGTCTCGCAGCGGGCGGGCAGCTCCGCCAGATTCAGCCGGAGCCGCCCGCCCCGGTAGTCGAGCACCGCCCGCCGTCCGTCGCCCAGGTCGTGGACGAGCGGCTGGACGGCCCCCGCCTCCACGGCGCGCACCGCCACCCGGCGGACCGTGCCCTGGGCGGCCACCATCATCCCCACCAGCCAGCTGCCGGGCCGCAGCCGGCGCGGGTCGAGGGTCATCTCGAAGCCGGAATGGTCGTAACCGTGCACCTGCTGGCCGGAGTCGACGGTCGCCTCGGGCGCGGGCACGCCGCGTACCGGCACCGTCCGCAGCTGCTGTCCGCCGGCCGCCCGCACCATGCCCACCTTCAGCGAGTGGCGTGGCGTCGCGGCCGGCAGATTGCGGATGTACGCGTAACCGCGCAGCCGCAGCTTCCCGTCATCGCTCCACCGCGCCTCCAGCAGCCGTGCCACGGCCGGGAGATCGGCACGGGCCAGGCGGGTGGTGTCCGGGATGCCGGGGAAACCGCCCTGCCGCCGCCCCGGCACGCCGCCGACCGTGAACGTCCCGGCGCCGTTGGCCCGTTCGAAGGCGAGCACCTCCAGCAGCTCCGGAAGCCGGCGCTCCTTCACCAGCCGCCACTTGATCCGCAGCTCCGCCGGCAGCTCGTGGGCCACGGCCCGGTCCGCGCGGCCCGCCCCGTCCATCCGCTCCATCCGGTCCAGGAACGCCCCGGCGTCCGCCATGAACGCCTCCCGGTACCCGGGTCCGCCCAGGGCGAGCCCCTCCAGGAAGTACACGAAGTCGTCGCGCAGGCACGAGAGGTCGTAGCGGCGCCGCGCACCGCCGTTCGCCACTTTGCCCCGGCCCGCGAGGAACGCGCTGACCTGCTCGCACGCCGCGATCCGGTCCCGTACGCCGGCCACGTCCGTACGACGCCGGGTGATCGAACCCTCCCGCACCCGCCAGTAGTAGACGTGCTCGTGCAGCACGTCCACCGAGCCGGCGAGGTAGTGCGCCGGG
This sequence comes from Streptomyces sp. NPDC059832, assembly GCF_042731715.1. Classification (NCBI taxonomy): domain Bacteria; kingdom Bacillati; phylum Actinomycetota; class Actinomycetes; order Kitasatosporales; family Streptomycetaceae; genus Streptomyces; species Streptomyces sp. NPDC059832. The sequence continues at coordinate 49,035 of NZ_JBHWIY010000002.1, forward strand.
ATCATCACCGGGGTGTCCTCGTAGAGCTTCCCCTCCGGGAAGGTGAAGGCGTGCCGGTCCCAGAAGGAGCGCCGGAACACCTTGTTCCAGGCGACCCGGTCGGCGAGCAGCCGCGGATCGCGGCTGATGTGGGTGCGCGCCCGGGTGCCGGTCAGCCACCGGTACTGCCAGGCCTGCTGGCGACCCTGCTCGTTCAGCCGCCACACATTGCCGGTCGCGAGGTCGGAGCCGGTCGACTCCAGCGAGCCCAGCATCCGCGCGTAGGCGTCGTGGACGACGATGTCGTCGCTGTCGACGAACGCCAGGTACGGCACGTCCGGCGTGGTGTGCCGCACCCCCGTGTTGCGGGCCGCGCTCAGCCCCCCGTTGGGGCGGCGCACGAAGCGGAAGCGGCGGTCGCGGGCGGCGAAGTCCTCGGCGATGGCCGTACTGCTGTCCGTCGAGCCGTCGTCCACGAGGACCACCTCGATGTCGGTGACCGACTGCTCGGCCACCGAGCGCAGGCAGTCCTCCAGATAGTCCTCGACGTTGTGGACCGGGACGACGACACTGAGGCGCGGCTTCATGCCCGGTCAACCGGGGCGGACGCCCCGGGTCACCGGGACTGCCCCGAACGGGTGAACACGGGTTCGGCGCACGGTGACGGCGCGATTACCCTCGGCTGCCATGCTTCTCAGTGTTGTCGTGCCCGTCCACCGGGTTCAGGGCTACCTCCGGGCGACCTGCGAGTCCGTGCTCGGCCAGGTTCCCGGTGAGCCGGAGCTGCTCGTCGTGGACGACGGGTCCCGGGACGGCGGCGCGCGGATCGCCGCCGAGTTCGCGCGGCGCGACCCCCGGGTCAGGGTGATCACCCTTCCCGAGCACCTCGGCGCGGGCCCGGCCCGCAACGCCGGGGCGGCCGTGGCGCGCGGACGGTATCTGCTCTTCCTCGACGGCGACGACCTGCTGCGACCGGGCGCACTGGCGGCGATCACCGGCCGGCTGGCCGCGAGCGATCCGGATGTCCTCCTCCTCGGACACGACCGCGTCGACTGGTGGGGCGAGGTCTCGGCCCCGCGGCCGACGGGGTCCGGCCCCGCGGCCGACGGCCTCTCCACCGCCGTCCCGCGGCTCTTCCGCCGCGCTTTCTGGACCGGGCACGGGCTCCGCTTCACCGACGGCCCCTACGCGGACGTGCTCCCCGTCCACCGGGCCACCCTCCTCGCCGCCGACGCCGGCACGCTCGACACCCTCGACCGGGTCTGCGTCCGCCACCGGGTCCGTCGCTCCGGCACCCCCGCCACCACGCCGGGCCGCCACCACTTCGCGATCCTGGACGCGTACCGGCGGCTGCTCGCCGAGACCGGCGACGACCCCCGGATCCGGGCAACGCGCACCCGCCACCTGCTCGCCGTCCTCGACGACCCCGGCCGGATCGCCCCCGGCGACCGCGCCGCCTTCCACCGCGCCGCCGCACTCCCCGGCAGCTACCCCGTCCGCCGCGTCCGGGAGGCCGCCGGGACCGGCCGCACCCGCACCCGGGCCGCCCTGGTCCGCGGCAGGAGGACGCTCCGGGCCGGCCTCACCCGCGCCGTCTACCGCGCCGACCTGCTGCGCCCGCTGGACCCGAACCTCGCGGTGTACGGCGCCTACTGGAACCGCGGGGTCGCCTGCAACCCGGCCGCGATCCACGCCAAGGCCCTCGAACTCGCCCCGCACGTCCAGGGCGTCTGGGCCGTCTCCTCCCGGCACCGCGACCGCCTGCCGGCCGGCACCCCGTACGTCATCGAGGGGTCCCTCGCCTACTGGCGGGTCATGGCCACCGCCACGTACCTGATCAACAACTCCAGCTTCCCCGGCGGCTTCACCAAGCGCCCCGGCCAGTGCTACCTCCAGACCCACCACGGCACCCCGTTGAAGACCATGGGCCTGGACCAGCGCGGCTACCCGGCCCTCACCAACGGCATCAGCTTCGAGAAGATCGTCGCCCACGCCGACCAGTGGGACTTCTCCCTCTCCGCCAACCCCCACACCACCGAGATCTGGGACCGGGTCTACCCCTCCGGGTACGAGCATCTGAACCTCGGCTACCCGCGCAACGACATCTTCTTCACCGCCACCCCGGAGCGGACCGCCGCGATCCGGCGGCAACTCTCCCTCGACCCGGACCGGACCGTGCTGCTGTACGCGCCCACCCACCGCGACTACCGCAAGGGCTTCGTCCCCCAGCTCGACCTGGAACGCCTGGCCCGCGAACTCGGCCCGCAGTACGTGGTGCTGGTCCGCGCGCACTACTTCTACGGCGGCGCGGCCCGGCCGGCCGGAGCCCGGGTGGTGGACGTGACGGAACACCCCTCCGTCGAGGAACTCTGCCTGGTCTCCGACGCGTTGATCACCGACTACTCGTCGCTGATGTTCGACTACGCCTGCCTGGACCGTCCGATCATCAGCCACGCCCCGGACTGGGCCGCCTACCGGGCCTCGCGCGGCACCTACTTCGACCTGCTCTCGGGACGTCCCGGCGACACCCCGGGCGCCGTCGCCACCACCGAGGACGAGCTGCTGGAGCTGTTCAGGACCGGTGAGTGGCGTTCGGCGCGGACGACCCGGCTGCGGGCGGCGTTCCGGGAGCGCTTCTGCCCGTACGACGACGGGCACGCGGCCGAGCGCGTGGTGCGCCGGCTGTTCCTGGGCGAGAGGAGGATCCCGATCGGGACGGGGTTCCCGGGCGACGCGGAGCGGGGCCGGGCGGCAACCGGGGCACAGCCGATGTCACCCGTTCGGGAGAGACCGCGACCGGTGACCCCCGGCCCGTCACGGGGTTGAGCCATACGGCCAACCAGGCCCCGATGAACGGACGTGCTCAACATGTCGCCACGGCTCAGTGTCGTCGTACCCGTCCACAACGTCGAGCTCTACCTGACGGACTGCCTGAAGTCCCTCGCGGAGCAGACCATGACCGACCTGGAGGTGGTGATGGTCGACGACGGGTCCACCGACGACAGCGCGGCCCTGGCCGCCGAGTTCGCCGAACAGGACGGCAGGTTCCGGCTGGTGAGCCAGGAGAACGGCGGGCTCGGCCACGCCCGCAACACCGGGGTCCGCAACTGCGACCCGGGCGCCCGCCATCTCGCCTTCGTCGACAGCGACGACGTGCTCCCGCCCCGCGCGTACGAACTCCTCGCCGGTGCCCTGGACGAGACCGGCTCGGACCTCGCGTCCGGCAATGTGCTGCGGCTGCGGACCGGCGGCCGGCTCCAGCAGTCGCCCAACTTCCGCAAGCCCATGGCGACCACCCGGCTGCGCACCCACATCTCCCGGGACTGGGACCTGGCCGCCGACCGGATCGCCTGCAACAAGGTCTTCCGCCGGTCCTTCTGGGACGAGCACGCCTTCGCCTTCCCGGTCGGCGCCCTCTACGAGGACATCCCGGTCGTCCTGCCCGCCCACTTCCTGGCCCGCTCCGTCGACGTGCTGAAGGACGCCGTCTACCACTGGCGCGACCGGCCGGGCTCGATCACCACCCGCCGCGCCGTCGTCCGCGGCGTCCAGGACCGGGTCTCGCACGTGCTGGGCGTCTCCGCCTTCCTCGACGAGCACCGCAGCGCCGACGACAAACGTCGGTACGAGTCGCATGTGCTCGCCAACGACCTCTGGTACTTCATGGAGGCGCTGCCCGACGGCGACGAGGAGTACCGGCGTGCCTTCGCCACGTACGCCAACGAGTTCACCGACCAGGTCGACCCGGCGGTCCTCGACGCGCTGCCGCTGCGGCTGCGCCTGATGTGGCACCTCGTGCGCGAACGGCGGACCGACGAACTGCTGGACCTGATCGCCTTCGACAAGGCCGAGCCGGGCGCGTTCGCGGTACGGGGCGTGCGCCGCCGCAGCGCCTCCTTCCCGGCCGTCACCCGGCCGGTGCCGCGCCCGGTGCTGCGGGTGAGCGACCGGGACCTGCCGCTCACCGCCCGGCTGCGGGACGCCTACTGGCAGGGCGGCAAGCTGCACCTCAAGGGGTACGCGTACATCCGCAACCTGCCCGCCGGCTCGCGCGCCGCCGAGTTCCGGGCGGGCTGGCTGCGGGCCGGGCGCCGGCACGTGGTGCCGCTGCGGCTGCGTACGGTCGACGAGCCGGAGGCCACCGCCCGGTCCCGGCAGAGCCTGCACGACTACGACCGGTCGGGCTTCGAGACCGTCGTCGACCCGGCCAGGCTCCGCATCGACCCGCGCGGCAGCCTCGAACGGCTCACCTGGCGCCCGGAGATCGGCATCGCCGGACACGGCATGCTGCGCCGCTCCGAGCTCTCCACGGACGAGGCGGCCGCTCCGCCGCCCGTGCACCGCCCCGACGGCGACCACCGGATCGTGCCCGCCTTCGACGGCGGCAAGCTGGTGCTGCACGCCGAGCGGATCGACGCCCGCTTCGAGACGCACCGCGCGGGCGACACCGGCGACGGAACCGCCACCGTGGTCATCGACGGGATGATCCGCGACCGCCTCGGCAAGGGGCCGCTGCGCCTCGCGCTGACCCACCGCCCCTCCGACACCTCCTTCGACTGTCCGGTGACGGTGCACCAGGGGGCCGTGCCCTCGGCGGCGGGATGGCGGCGGTTCACCGCGGACATCCCGCTCGGCGCCTTCGCCGAAGCCCGGCCGGACACGGCACGGGGGGCGGGGCGCGCCCAGGTCCCGTACAGCCTGCACCTCGTCGGACCGGACGGGCGCCGGACGCCGGTCGACGTGCCGGGGCCGGTACTGCCGGGCCGCTACCCGCTGGCCGGGAGCGGCGACGAACGGCGCGAACTCGGTCTCACCGCCAGCTCCCGCGGCAATCTGCTGATCAGCGACCGTACGGTACAGCCCGCCGTCGACCTGGCGACCTGGACGGAGGACGGACAGCTCCTCCTGGAGGGCGGCTTCCCCGGCCTCCCGGAACGGCCCGTCGAGCTGGTGGCCAGGCACAGCGGACACGGCGAGGAGGCCGTCCTCCCCCTCACCCTCTCCGGGGCCGCCGACGCCCGGCGGTTCAGGGCCGCGCTCCGGCCGGACGCCGTCGAGGGCCCCGGCGGGAAACTGCCGCTGGGCCAGGGGAACTGGTACCTCTTCCTCCGCGAGCAGGGCGCCCGGGACGAGGCGGACGACGCCCCGCTGCGCATCCCGGCCGCCCTCCACCGCACCCTGCCCGCCGCCCGCACCCTCGCCGGCCGGACGTACATCGTCGAGCGGCGCTTCCACGACCAGTTGCTGATCAACTGCGCGTCGGTGCTCACCGCCGGGGAACGCGGCCCGCGCGGCGAGCGGCTGCTGCGCGACGGGTACCGGACCCGGCGCACCGCACCGCTGCGCGACACGGTGCTGTACAGCAGCTTCGACGGCCGCCAGTACTCCGACTCGCCGCGCGCGATCCACGAGGAAGTGGTCCGGCGGGGCGCCGAGCTGGAGCAGCTGTGGGTGGTGCGCGACCAGCAGGCCCGGGTCCCGGCGGGCGCCACGGCCGTCGAGCACGGCTCCGCCGCCTGGCACGAGGCGCTGGCCCGCAGCCGGTACGTCGTCACCAACACCCAGCTCCCGGAGTGGTTCGAGCGGCGCGAGGGCCAGTGCGTCGTCCAGACCTGGCACGGCACCCCGCTCAAGCGCATCGGTCTCGACCTCGCGGGCACCGCGCGGGCCAACGCCTCCTACATCGCCACCATCGAGCAGCGCGCCCGCCAGTGGAGCTTCCTGGTCTCCCCGAACAGCTTCTCCACCCCCGTCCTGAGGCGCTCGTTCGGCTACCGGGGCGAGGTCCTGGAGTGCGGCTACCCCCGCAACGACCTGTTCCACGCCCCGGACCGGGCCAAGGTCGCCGCAGCGGTGCGGGAGCGGCTCGCGGTCCCCGAGGGCAGGCGGATCGTGCTGTACGCGCCGACCTGGCGCGAGGACCAGCCGCGCGGCGGTGGCCGTTACGCCCTCGGCCTGCAACTCGACCTGGCCGCCGCCGAACGCGAACTCGGCCCGGACACCGTCCTGTTGGTGCGCCGCCACTACCTGGTGACCGACCGCCTCCCGGACAGCGGCAGCGGCTTCGTGCGGGACGTCTCGCGCTACGGGGACGTCGGCGAGCTGATGCTGATCAGCGACGCCCTGGTCACCGACTACTCCTCGCTGATGTTCGACTTCGCCCAGACCGGCCGCCCGATGCTCTTCCACACCCACGACCTGGCGCACTACCGAGACACCCTGCGCGGCTTCTCCTTCGACTTCGAGGCCCGCGCCCCCGGCCCGCTGATCCCCGGTTCCACCGGACTCGTCGAGGCGCTGCGCGACCCGGAGCGGGCCACCGCGGGACACGCGCAGGCGTACGCGGCATTCCGCCGGGACTTCTGCGACCTGGACGACGGGCACGCGGCGGCGGGCGTGGTCGACCGAATGCTGTAATCCGCGCCGCCCGGCCGGTGCCGCCCCCGGCCGGGCGAAGGGACCGGAGTCACCGCGCCCTCCCTGAACCGTTCGAGTGATCCAAAGGTGCGAATGTTTGCGCGAATATGCAGCGCATTCAAGTAATGGTCCATACAAGTGCGGTCATCGTTGCGTTGCTCAGCGTCTTCCGGTTGCTACGTTCTGCTTTCATGGGTATCCGAATGCGATGCGAAACCTGGGACGTGCCACGCGCAAGGGCGGCGGTGCTCATTGCCGCGGCTGCGGGTCTTCTCACCCGAATGCTGATCGCGGCGAATATGCCGGGCCCGGCCGACGTGCGAATCTTTCATGGTTTCGCAAAGGCGATCGTGCGTTACGGGCCCATTCGGATTTACGAACAGCCGCTGCCGGGACTGCCCGTCTACAACCACCCGCCACTGGCCGGCTGGATGCTTCTCGGCCTCAATGAACTCTCCGAACTCGGCATCCCGTTCGGAACGCTGATCAGATCGCCCGCCTCGATCGCCGACTTCTTCTGCGCGCTCATCGTGTTCGAGATCGTGCGCCGGCGCGCTTCCCTCGGCGCCGCCGTCGCCTGCGGTGTGGGCGTGGCCGTCAGCCCCGTGCTGATCGCCACCTCCGGCTATCACGGCAACACCGACGCGGTCGCCATCACCTTCGCCCTGGCCGCCGCCCATCTGCTCGTCGACCGGAAGGCACCGCTGGCCGCCGGGGTGGCCGCCGCGCTCTCGATCAGCATCAAGTTCATCCCCGTGGTGGTGATCCCGGCGCTGTTCCTCGTCGCGCTGCGGGCGGGCCGGCCGGCGTTCGTCCGCTTCTCCGCCGGGTTCGCCGCCCTGGTCGCCCTCGTCTGGGGGCCGGTCCTGGTGACCGTGCCGGAGAACCTCAAGCAGAACGTGCTGGAGTACGCGGGCGGCGGCTACCGGCTCTGGGGACTCGTCCGCTTCGCCGACATGTTCGGCCTGCCGCAGTCCTTCATCACCTACATCGAGGGCGACGGCCACTTCTTCTTCGTGCTGGCCTGCGTGGCGGCCGGGGTCTGGCTCGCCTGGCTGCGGCCCGCGCAGCTGCCCGTCGTCGTCGCCGTCACGATGAGCCTCCTGCTGCTGCTCTCCACCGCGTCCGCGCTGCAGTACCTGACCTGGGCCGCCGCCGGGCTGTTCGTCGTCGGGTTCTGGGAGGGCGCCGCGTACAGCTGCCTGCTCGGCCTGACGGCGGTCCTCGGCTACCAGGGACGCTCCGCCGTGCGCTGGAGCGAAACGGTGCTGCACCTCGGCGAGGCCGGCTGGGTGGTTCTCGCCGTGGGTCTCGGCAGCGGAATCCGCAAGATCCTCGCCATGCGATCGGACCCGCCCGGACGGCCCCCCGTCGAGGGGACCCCGCTCATGGCGCCCCGCACCTGTCAGCCCACCGGTTCCGCCACCAACTGACCGCCCCCGAGCACCAAGCACCGAGCGCAACTGGAGAACGCCCCGTGAAGGAAAGCCCGAGCCCCAGGATCGGCATCCTGGTGGTCGCGTACAACGCCGAGACGACGCTGGAGAGGACCCTCGACCGCATTCCGGTGGACTTCCGGTCCAAGGTCGCCGAAGTCCTCATTCTCGACGACGCGAGCCATGATGCGACCTTCACCGCGGGCTGCCGCTGGTCGCAGACGGAGGGAATGCCGCGGACCGTGGTGATGCGGCACACCAAGAACCTCGGATACGGCGGAAACCAGAAGGCCGGATACGCGCTGGCCGCCGAACACGGACTGGACATCATCGTGCTGCTGCACGGCGACGGACAGTACGCCCCGGAATTCCTGCCCGACATGGTCGCGCCGATCGAACGCGGCGAATGCGAGGCCGTCTTCGGGTCGCGGATGATGAAATCCGGATCCGCGCTCAAGGGCGGCATGCCGATGTACAAATGGCTCGGCAACCGCATTCTCACCCGCCTGGAGAACACCCTTCTCGGATCGCAGCTCACCGAATTCCACTCCGGATACCGCGCCTACAGCGTCGCGGCACTCAAGAAGCTGCCGATCCACCGGAACACCGACGCGTTCGACTTCGACACCCAGATCATCGTCCAGCTGCTCAACGAGGGGATGCGGATCAAGGAGATCCCCGTCCCCACCTACTACGGCGACGAGATCTGCTACGTCAACGGCATGAAGTACGCGAAGGACGTCGTCAAGGACGTCCTCGAATACCGGCTCGCCGTCAAGGGATTCGGCACCTGCGGCTGGATCCCCAAGCCCGTCGAGTACGCGTTCAAGGAGGGCGACGGCTCCTCGCACGCCGTCATCCTGGAGAAGATGCGCAGCCTCCCGCCCGGCCGCGTCCTCGACCTCGGCTGCTCGGGCGGCCTGTTCGCCCAGCGCCTCGAAGCCCTCGGCCACGAGGTGACGGGCGTGGACTACATCGAGGTCCCCGGCGTACGCGAGAAGTGCACCCACTTCCACCTCGCCAACCTGGAGGAGGGGCTGCCGGTCGAGATCGGCGCCGACTACGACTACGTGGTGGCCGGCGACGTCATCGAGCACCTCTCCCGCCCCGAGCGGGTGCTCGCCGAGGTCGCCGAGGTGCTGAGGCCCGGCGGCCATGTGCTGCTCTCCGTACCGAACTTCAGCCACTGGTACTCACGGCTGCGGGTCGCGCTCGGAGTCTTCGGCTACGACCGGCGCGGCATTCTCGACGAAACGCATCTGCGCTTCTTCACCCGGGCCAGCCTGCGCCGCACGGTCAGGGACGCGGGCTACGACGTCCTCGACATCGCGTCGACCGGGGCCCCGTTCTGGGCGCTGCTCGGCGGCGGACCGCTCCCCGCGGTCCTGGGCGGAGTGTCGAAACTGCTCACCCGGATCCGGCCGACGCTGTTCGGCTATCAGCACGTCGCACTGCTCACCCCGCATGCGGCCGAGACGATCATCGCTGGAGAGCACGTCGATGTACAGGACATCCTCAACCGACAGTACGCCCCTGCCGACCGGGTCGGCGTCTGAGGCCGCCGTCCCCCGTCCCACCCCCACCCCGGAGTCGGAATCCCCGGCCGCCGCAGTCAGGAGCAAGGTCTTGACCCTCCCCAGTCTGATGCTGCTGCTGTTCGCCGTGTTCTCGTCGGCGGGCGGCCAGATCATGCTCAAGCACGGGATGAAGAGCGCCGCGGCCGCCGCGGGGCACGGCGGCGGATCCATCGCCCTGCGCGCCGCGACCAGCCCCTGGGTCGTCCTGGGCCTGGTGGTCTTCGCGGTGTCCGCCCTCGCCTGGATGGCGACCCTGGCCAAGGTGCCGCTGTCCATCGCCTATCCGTTCAACGCCCTCGGGTATCTGCTGATCGTGCTGGCCGGGGCGACCGTGCTGCACGAGCGGACCTCGATGTGGACCTGGGGCGGCTCGCTGCTCGTGGTCATCGGCCTCGTCACGGTGATGGCGGGCCGGCAGGGCTGAGAGCGCCGCCGTCGGACGGGCTGCCCCTCAGGCCCGTCCGACGACCGGTTCCGTCTCGCCCAGCAGCACCTGCCGCACCACCCGCTCCGCGGCCCGGCCGTCGCCGTACGGACAGAACCGGGCCCGGAACGCGGCCCGCAGCGCCTCGTTCTCCGGGCTCCGCCAGCTGCCGTCGAGGAAGATCCGGGCCAGCCCGTCCGTGGTCGTGGAGATCGCCCCGGGGGTGTCGCCGGGCGCACCGGACAACAGATCGAAACAGACCCCCCGGACCGTGCGGTACGTCTCCCAGTCGGGGGCGTGCACCACGATCGGCCGGTCCAGATGGGCGTAGTCGAACATCACCGACGAGTAGTCCGTCACCAGCGCGTCCGCCGCCAGGCACAGCTCCTCGATCCGCGGATGCTCGCAGACATCGATGAGCGAGGGGTGGTCCGGCAGCCCGGCACCCTCGTAGAAGTAATGGGCGCGGACCAGCACCACCGACTCCGGGCCCAGCGCCTCGCAGAACCGGGCCAGATCGAGCCGGCTGGTGAACGCCGTCTCGTAGTCGCGATGCGTCGGCGCGTACAGGATGGCGCGCTGTCCGGGCCGGACACCGAGGTCCCGGCGGATCGCCGTGATCCGGTCGCCCGGAGTCGTCGAAAGGGCGTCATTGCGCGGATAGCCCGATTCGAGGGACCGCGCCGCGTTCGGATAGGCGCGGGCCCACACCTCGGTGGAGTGCGGATTGGCGGAGACGCTCCAGTCCCATCGGTCCACGCGCTGGAGCAGCCGGTCGAAGTTCAGCCCCTGGGCCGCCGCCGGGTAGTTCTGCTGATCGAGCCCCATGATCTTCAGCGGGGTGCCGTGATGCGTCATCACATGGACCTGGCCGGGGCGCTTGACCAGGTGGTCGGGGAAGTTGACGTTGTTGAAGAAGTACGTGGCCCGCGCCAGCACCTGCCAGTAGCGGCGGGTCCCCGGCACCACGTGGTCGACGCCCTCGGGCACCGAGCCCACCTGGTTCCGCGACACCACCCACACCCCGCGCACCTGCGGGGCCAGCTCCCGGGCCTTGCGGAAGATCGCCTCCGGATTGCAGCTCAACCCGCGGTTCCAGTAGGCCGCGTAGACGGCGAGCCCGCCGTCCAGCGGGAGCCTTCGCTGCCACCAGTAGTAGTGCCCGGGGAGGCTGCGTCCGGCCCGCGCCCGGACCGCGCCGGGTGCCGCCCGCAGGCTCCGGCGCAGGGCCAGCACCGTGTCGAGCGCACCGAGCGCGGCATACCGGCCGCCGCCCATCAGCCGGGGCCGAAGCCCCTGGGCGCCGCCCGGGAAGCGGTGCTCCCCGGGCCGGTGCGCACGGTGGAACGCCGCCACGGAGCGTACGTAGCGCCTGCGCCGCCGGGTCACCGACGGGTATCCGGCAAGGAGTTCCTGGACCGCCCGCTCGAAGAGCAGGGTCCGTACGGGAGCCAGTGGCGGCCGGTCCCGCACGAACTCCATCAGGGCGGCGTACGCCTCCACGAGCTGGTGCGGTGCCGAGCCGTCCGCCGGTTCCGCCGCGTCGGCCCCGGGCGGCCGGCGCCGGCCGCGGTGCTCGACGCAGGGGGTGGCGAGCACGGCGACGGACTCGGCGGCGGCGAGGGTCTGGAACGCGTACATCCGCTCCCCGTGCTGCCCGGGACCGAAGCTCAGCTTCTCGCTCTCGTGGAGGGTGCGGCGCACGGCGCGGTTCCAGGAGACCGGCGCGATGTCCAGCAGTACGGGGTGCTCGGCGAGGGTGAGCCGGCCCTCGGGCAGCCCGCCGAGCAGCTCCAGCGAACGGGTCGGCCGGGGGCGGCCGCGGAAGGGCCGCCGGTGGTGGCCGAACAGCAGCAGCTCGGGGTCACCGGTCGCGTCCAGGCGGTCGGCGACGGCCTGGAGGGCGCCCGGCAGGTGGACGAAGTCGCCCTCCAGGAAGAGGAGGTAGTCCCCGAGGGCCCGCTCGGCCCCGGCATTGCGCCGCCCGTCCGCACCGGCGCCCGGCGGCAGATGGATGGCCTGCACCCGGCAGTCCCGGGAGGCGAACTCGTCGAACAGCAGCCCCGAACCGTCCGGCGCCCCGTCGTCGACCCCGATCACCTCGATGTCCGTGAACGACTGGGTGAGCACCGACTCCAGGCACTCGCGCAGCTGGCCTCGGGCACGACGGACGGGGACGATGACACTCAGCCGGGGCATACGGGCTCTTTCTCGGACACGGATCCAGCGGATTCGACGGGCCTGACGGATCTACGGCGCGCTCAGGGGTGGTTGGTGGGCCGGGCACCGGCGAGGCCGAGGTCCGCGGACGCCTGCCGGTCACCGGGCACCGCGGCGGTGGCCGGTGCGGGGGCCGGGAACCGCGCCGGGTTCCCCGCCGCCGGCGCGGGACTCCGCCGCTCCGGCGGAATCGCGGGCGGCTGCACGGCGGTGTCGCCGAGGAAGACCCGGCGCACCACCCGCTCCGCCGCGAGCCCGTCGTCGTACGGGCAAAAGCGCGCCCGGAACGCCGCCCGCAGCTGGGCGGAACGGGCGCCGCACCAGTGGCCGGTGGCGAAGACATCGAGCAGTTCGTCCTCGCTGTGCGCGATGGCGCCGGGCGGGCAGGAGTGCAGATCGAAGTAGGTGCCGCGGGCCGCTTCGTACGCCTCGCGGTCGCCGCAGTGGAGGACGACGGGCCGGTCCAGATTGGCGTAGTCGAACATCAGCGAGGAGTAGTCCGTGATCAGCGCGTCCGAGGCGAGCGCGAGCGATTCGACGGAGGGATGGCCGCTGACGTCGATGATCCGGGGGTGCGGTTCGCGGTCCATCGGGGCGTCGTACGAGTAGTGCGTGCGGGTCAGGACCACGTAGCCCGGACCCAGGACCCGCAGCACGCGCGCCAGATCGAGAGCGGGGCACTGGGCGCGGCGGTAGTCCCGGTGGGTGGGCGCGTACAGCAGGGCCACCCGGCCCTCCGGGATGCCGATCAGCTCGCGCAGCCGCGCCACGTCGTCGGCGGTGGCCCGCTGGTAGACGTCATTGCGCGGGTACCCGTACTCCAGCGTCACGCAGTTCGCGGAGGCCGACGGGTAGGCCTTCTCCCAGACGAGGGTGGAGTGCTGGTTCGCCGAGAGGGAGAAGTCCCACTTGTCGACATTGGCCAGCAGCCGGCCGAAGTCCGTCGCGCGGGCCGCCGCCGGACGGTCCTGGAGGTCGAGACCCATGGTCTTGAGCGGGGTGCCGTGGTGGGTCTGGAGCAGCACCTGGCCGCGCCGCTTGACCAGCCGCCGGTCGAAGTTGACGTTGTTCACCAGGTATCGGGAGCGGGCCAGTGCCCGCCAGTAGCCGTACGTCCCGGGGGTGAGGCCGCGGGTCGCGGTCGGCACGGTGTGCGCGTCCTCGGGGCGGCAGATCCAGGCGGTCCGCAGCCCGGGGACGAGCTCGCGGGCCTTCGCCTCGATCGCCGCCGGATTGCAGGCGTAGCCGCGGTGCCAGTACGCGGCGAACACCGCCCGGTCCGCCTGGACGGGCAGCGTCAACTGGACGCGGTAGTAGGCCTGGAGCGCGACCGCTCGCACCGTCCGCCGGACCGCCGCGGCGGTCCGGCGCAGCCGGCCGCAGAGCGCCTGCGCGCTCCACAGCGCACGGTACGTGCGGTGGGCGCCCAGCCGGATCAGGCCGTGGCGCAGCCGGGCGCGGAGCGGGACGGGGGCGCCCGGGGTCCGGTAGCGGCGGCAGTGGGCGCGGGCCCGGCGCAGGAACTCGCCGTGCCCGCCGCGCGGCAGTCGCCCCCGGGTGGTGAACAGCGTGGAGAAGTGGTCGAGCATCCTGCGGAAGATCACCGGCCGCCAGCGGGCGAGCGGGGGGCGGGCATCGATGAACGCGAAGACCCGGTCGTACTGCTCGAAGATGTCGAAGTGGCTGCGGCTGGTGGTGGACAGGATGTTGCCCCGGCGCCGCTGCCGGTAGCCCACGCACACCCGGTCGAGGACCGCGATCGAGCCGGCGGCCATCAGTACCGGGTAGGTCCAGGGCGTGTCCTCGTAGTAGCCGGGCGGAAAGGTGAACCCCTCGGCCTGGACGAACGCGCGGCGGTACGCCTTGTTCCAGACGACCATCAGCACCTTCAGCAGGGCGGGCCGGTCGGCGAGCGTGAAGGCGGGCGGGCCGGTCTCGGCGAGATGCTCGGCGTAGCTGTTGCGCACGCTCTCGCCCGTCCAGTACGTCCGGGCGTAGTCGTAGACCAGTACGTCCGGTTCCCCGGCCGCCCCGATCCGGTCGGCGACGGCCCGCAGGGCGCCGGGGGTCAGGGTGTCGTCGCCGTCCAGGAAGACCAGGTAGTCGCCGGTGGCCTGCGCGATCCCCGCGTTACGGGCCCGGCCCAGGCCCACGTTCTCCGGCAGGTGCAGGGCCCGCACCCGGCGGTCGCGGGCGGCGAACTCGTCGATGACGGTGCCGCAGGCGTCCGGTGAGCAGTCGTCCACGGCGATGAGCTCGAAGTCCTCGAAGGACTGGGTGAGCACCGAGTCCAGGCTCTCGTGCAGATACGCCTGAACCCGGTACGCGGGCACGATGACACTGAACCGGGGCACAACACATCCATGGGTCGTTCGCTGCGCGGGCGGGTGGTCCGCAAACGCCCCATGGAGTGACCGGGTTACGTCAAAACGTGGCAAATCCACGAAATGGCAGGTGGGGCGGGGTTGCCGTGATGGGTAACCCCGCCCCGTGTTGACGTACAGCCGTGCGCATTACGCCACCGCTCGCTCGCGGCTCACTTCACCGCGCCCGCCATCACGCCGGAGACGAACTGGCGCTGGAAGGCGAAGAAGACCGCCAGCGGAATCACCATCGACACGAAGGCGCCGGGCGCCAGCACGTCGATGTTGTTGCCGAACTGTCTGACCTGCTGCTGGAGGGCCACCGTGATCGGCGGCGAGTCCGAGTCGGCGAAGATCAGCGCGACCAGCATGTCGTTCCAGACCCAGAGGAACTGGAAGATCCCGAGCGAGGCGATTGCCGGACCGCCCAGCGGCATCACGACCCGGGTGAAGAGCCGGATCTCGCCCGCCCCGTCGAGCCGGGCCGCCTCCAGCAGCTCCCTCGGGATCTCCGCGAAGAAGTTCCGCAGCAGGAAGATCGCGAAGGGCAGACCGAAGGCCGTGTGGAAGATGACCACGCCGAAGGTCGTCTCGAAGATCCCGACCGCACCGAAGAGCTTGGAGACCGGGACCAGGGCGACCTGCACCGGGACCACCAGCAGCCCCACGACCACCAGGAACCACCAGTCGCGGCCGGGGAACTCCATCCAGGCGAAGGCGTACCCGGCCAGTGAACCGATCACGACGACCAGGACGGTCGCCGGGACGGTGATCATGACCGTGCTCAGGAGGGAGTGGGTGATCGTCGAATTGTCCAGCAGCCGGGAGTAGTTGTCGAAGGTGAGCTGGGACGGGGCCGTGAAGACCTTCCACCAGCCGGTCGCCGCGATGTCGTCCGCGCCGCGCAGCGAGGACAGCAGCAGACCGATCGTCGGCATCAGCCAGAACAGGCCCACCAGCACGAGGAAGATCCGCATCGCACCGCCGCCGGCGCGGGCGGCGAGGCGTGCGCCGAGGGACCGCTCGGCCTTCACCGGAACGTCTTCGGCCGTCGTGCTCGTGGCCGTGGTCGACGCTGTCGTCATCGGCGCCTCTCCTTCCGGATCCGGCGGATGTTGACGTACATCACCGGGAGTACCAGCAGCAGCAGGAGTACGGCGATGGCGCTGCCGATCCCGAGGTCCGCGTCCGTGCCGAACGAGGACCGGTAGAGCTGGAGCGCCAGCACGTTCGCGTCGTCCTGCGAGGAACCCGGCGCGATGATGAAGACCAGGTCGAAGATCTTCAGCACGTTGATCATCAGCGTGACCAGCACCACCACGAGCACGGGCGCGAGCATCGGCACCGTGATCCGGCGGAACACCTGCCACTCGTTCGCGCCGTCCACCCGGGCCGCTTCGAGGAGTTCACGGGGCAGCCCCGCGAGCCCCGCCGCGATCAGCACCATCGCGAACCCGGCCCACATCCAGACGTAGGAACCGATGATCCCGGGGGTGACGAGGGTCGGGCCGAGCCACTCGACGCCGTTGTACGGCTCCTTGAAGTTCGAGGCGGGGAGCCGGAGTCCGGCGCCGTCCGCCGACGCGGGCAGTGTGAACGTACCGTCCGCCGCCGCCGTCGCCGAGGCGACCACCTTGCCGTCCTTGACCGCCTCGACCTTGAGGCCCTTGAGCCCCAGCTCCTTGGCGTCGATGACATTGGGCCGCCCGCCACCGCCCTTGGTGAAGTCCAGCCACGCGGTGCCGGTGATCTCGCCGTCCGCCGCCGCGGCGGCCTTCGCGGGCTTCGCGTCCTTCGGCATGTTCGCCGGAATCACACCGACCAGCGGCAGTTGCACGGGCTGCCCGGCCCGTACCGGCGCCTTGGTGACGAAGGAACCACCGTCGCCCGCCCTGAGGGGGTGGACGGGCAGCGGATGTGCCTTCGGGTATCCCGCCGACTCGGAGAACGTGTCGTGCACACCCACCCATACGGCGTTGGCGACCCCGCGCTCCGGAGCGGCGTCGTACACCAGCCGGAAGATGATGCCGGCGGCGAGCATGGAGATCGCCATCGGCATGAAGACGACCAGCTTGAACGCCGTGCCCCAGCGGATCCGCTCCGTGAGCACCGCGAAGATCAGCCCGAGGGCCGTGGAGACCGTCGGCGCGAGCACGACCCAGATCGCGTTGTTCTTGACCGCCGTACGGATGGTGTCGTCCGTGAACAGCGCCTTGTAGTTGTCGAGTCCGGCGAAGCCCGTACCCGCCTGGTCGAGGAACGACCGGTAGACGGAGTACACGATCGGATAGACCACGAGCGCGCCCAGCAGCACCAGCGCGGGTGCCAGGAAGAGGGCCGCGAAGAGCCGGCGGGTGCCGGTCACGCTCCGGCGGCTGCGTCCCGGGCCGCCGGACAGCGGGTCGGACGGCTTCCTGGGCGCGGGCACCGACGGCTCCGCGGACGATTGCTTGTCGGCGGGGGGCACCGCGTCGGCGCCCCCCGCTGCGGCTGTCGTCATCCCGTCAGCTCTTGTACGCCTTGGCCGCGTCGGACTCCAGCTTCGCTTGAGTCCCCGCGATGTCCTTCGGGTTCTTCAGGAAGTCCTGGAGGGTCTTCCATTCGCCCTTGCCGGGCGTCCCGCCGAACGACTGCGGCGCCTGGTCGGACATGTCGAACCGGACGGAGTCACCGGCCGAGATCAGCGCCTGCGCCATCGTGCGCTGCACCTCGTTCGGGTACGCGGAGGCGTCCAGGGTCTTGTTCGGCGAGATGAACCCGCCCTGCTCGGCCATGATCTTCGCGGCGTCGGCGGAGGCCAGCCAGGTCAGCAGGGCCTGGGCGCCCTTGCCGTCCTTCAGCGCCACCGCGGCGTCGCCGCCGGTCACGACGGGGGACTCGGCGCCGACCGCCGGGAACGGGAACACCTTGGCGTCCGTCCCGATCTTCGACTTCGTCTGCGCGATGTTGACGCCCACGAAGTCGCCCTCGAAGACCATCGCGGCCTTGGGCTGGTCACCGCCGGTGAACGTCTGGGTGACCGAGGCGGGGAACTCCGTCTGCAGGGCGCCGTCGGCGCCGCCTGCGATCAGCGAGGGCTTGCCGAAGAGCTGCGCGAGCGTGGTCAGCGCGTCCTTGACGGACGGGTCCGTCCACTTGATCTTGTGCTGGGCCAGCTGGTCGTACTTCTCCGGACCGGCCTGGGAGAGGTAGATGTTCTCGAACCAGTCGGTCAGCGTCCAGCCGTCCGCGCCGCCGACCGAGACCGGGGTGACACCCGATGCGGAGACCGTCTCGGCCGTCTTCAGGAAGTCCTTCCAGGTCTTCGGCTCGGCCGCGCCCGCGTTCTCGAACGCCTTGGCGTTGTACCAGATCAGGGACTTGTTGGCGGCCTTGAAGTAGACGCCGTACTGGGTGCCGTCGACCGCGCCGAGGTCCTGCCAGACCTTCGAGTAGTTCTTGGCCAGCTGGGCCTTGGCCTCGGGGCCGGCCGGCTTCGCCCACTTCTTCTGGGCGGCCTGCTGGATCGCGCCGACCTGCGGGATCATCGCGACGTCCGGCGGCTGACCTCCCGCGATCTTCGTACCGAGGAAGTTGACGATCGGGTCCTGCGCCGGGACGAAGGTGACCTTCGCGCCCGTGCGGTTCTCGAACTCCTTGAGGACCTTGACGAAGTTGGCCTGCTCGGCACCGGTCCAGACGGCCGCGACCGAGAGCTTCTCGCCGTCCAGCTTGGGCAGCGCGACGCTGGAAGGGCTCCCCTTGCCGCTCCCCGAGCTCTTGTCCGGCTTGTCCTTTCCGCCGTCGTCACTGCAACCGGTGAGGGCCAGTGCGCCGACGGCGGTGAACACCGCGGCGGCCCTGCTGATCCGAAGGGTTGTGCGCATTGCTTCCCCGTCTCTCACATCGTTGTGTGCGCACAGTCCTACGCCCGGTGTACGGACGCCGCAATACCGCTTCTCGTGTCAACTCCTTGATCGTGATGGGCTCGTGACGTGATGTCAGTGGATGTCCGGACCCGGTCTCCCTCAGGAGTGGACGGGCCCGAACGGGGCTATCGGCTCGGCGTTCACCGAACGGGCCGCCCGCTCCAGCGCACTGGCCAGCAGCGCCAGGTCGGTCGGTCCGTTGCCCAGCTCACGGACCGGGCGCCGGGTCGGCGGATCGCCCATCCGCTCCCACTCCAGCGGCACGACGGTGGGCCGCAGGGTGGCGGTGCGCGGGATGCGACCGGTCACCCGGCCGCCCTGGAACGGCGTCACCCGGCCGTCCGGATGCCCGAGCCTGCCCCGTCCGGGCGCCGGGCCCTCCGGCGACGGCGGGACCACCGGTGCGTCCAGCACGATGCGCAGCCGGGCCCCGTGGGCCAGGTCCGTGTCTTCCGTACGGTCCGGGCGGGCGGACGCCGCGACCAGGTGGACGCCCAGCCGGCCGCCCTCCCTCGCCACCGCCTCCAGGGCCCGCACCACCGAACCCGCGGCGGGGCGGCCGGGGCTGCCGAGCGCCGGGGCGACCAGCGCGTCGAAGTCGTCGACCAGGACGACGAGCCGGGGCAGCGGGGACGGCCCGGGGTCCGAGGAGCGGGCGGCGGGGCGCAGCCGGAGCGTCCCGCTCATCGGGGCGTCCACGTCACCGCGCTGCTCCGCGGTGGTCGGCGGGCGCTGGCCGACCATCTGCCGCGCCACCTCGTGCCGGTGGTGCCATTCGGTGAAGTCGTACGGGCCGAGCAGCTCGGCGCGGCGCTTCAGCTCACCGCCCAGCGCCTGGGCGAACTCCCGCATCCGCACCGGATCGGAGGCCACCAGGTGCGTGAACGCGTGCGGGAGCTCGGTACAGGGGCGAAGGCCCTCGCCGCGGTCGCCGCCCGCGCCGTCGACCAGCAGGATGCCCAGCAGGTCGGGCCGGGCCGCCGCGGCGAGCGAGGCGGCGACGGCCCGCAGCAGCTCCGTGCGTCCGCTGCCGGCCGGTCCCTCGATGAGGAGGTGGGGGCCCTCCTCCGCCAGATCCACGCTGACCGCGCCCCGGGGGCCGGCGCCGAGCACCACCACGGGCCGCCCGACGGCCGCGGGGGCGGCGGGTGTGCCGGTGTCCGGGTCGGCGCCCGCGTCCGCTGCCGCCCCGGCGCTCTCGGCGCCTCGCGCGGCGACCCGGGGAGTGTCGCCGCCGCGCGGCCCGCTGACCCGGTTCGAGCCGCGCCCGGACCCGGCGGAACGGAGACTGTCGGCGCCCTGGACGTCGCCGGCACCGGTGCGGTCACCACCACCGGCCCAGGAACCGGTACCGGTCCCGGGAACGGTCCGCGAACTCGGGGTGTCCCCGGGCGAACTGCCGTACCGCTGCCCGCCGGCCCGGCCCGCGGAACCGCCGGGATAAGGGGTGCGCCCGGAGTCGGGGTACGGGGTACGGCCCGAGTCCGGGTACGGGATGCGGCCGGAGCCGGGGGTGTCGTGGCCGTCGTCGGGGGCGAGGGGGTGGCCCGGGGTGCCGATGTGGGTGGCGTTCTCGCTGCCGGGGTAGGGGGTGCGGCCGGAGCCGGGGGCGTATCCGCCCGTGCGCTGGGCGCCCACGCGGGGACCCGCGCCGCGCGGGTACTCGGTACGGCCCGAACCGCGGGTGCCCGCATCGGCGCCGTCGTCCGCGCCGCCGCCCGCCGGTCCGCCCGTCCAGCGGCCCGAGCCGCGCACCGTGGCGCCGGGCTGGTTGTCCGCGGTCGAGGCCCAACGGGCCATCAGGGAGGCCGGGGTGGCACGGGCCAGGCCCAGCTCGTCCAGCAGACGGGCGGTGGCCGGCAGCGAGGCCGACGCCGATCGGCCGTGGGCCGTGGCCGAACCCTCCGTACGCAACGGGGCCAGCGCCCGCCCGAACCGCTCGGCCCAGTGCGCCGACACCGCGTCCACCGCGGCGACCGTGCCGCGGCCCGCGGCCCGGCCGTCCGCCGTCCGCAGCAGCCGCAGGGCCGTCGCCACGTCGCCGCTGAGCATCGCCACCGCCCCGCACTCGCGGAACGCGATCGAGGCGTGGCAGGCGGCCTCGTAGGTCGCCGCGACCGGTGAGGTGGGTGTGGCGGCCGGGGTCTCGGCCAGACAGATCAGATGGATGCCGGCCGCGGCACCGGCGGCGGCCAGCCGGGCGGTGTTCTCGCGCAGCGCCGCCGAGCCCGGGTCGCCGTCGAGGATCACCACGGTGTAGGGACCCGTGTACCGCTCCGCGGCCTCGGTGACCGTACTGCGGTCCAGGCTCGCCCAGCCGGGCCCGAGCGGACCGTCGTCCAGCCGGCGCGCCAGCTCCGTCACGCGGGCGGTGGCCTGGTCGCGGTCGTACGCGAGGAGCAGCCGACAGTCCTGGCCGTGCATCGGCCGCAGATGGGGCAGCCAGCCGAGCCAGGCCCACTCGCGCCTGCGCTCGTCCGCGCCGCGGGCGCGGTCCGTGCTGATCAGGACGATCTCCAGATCGGCGGGGGAGTGCAGCGCGGCGAGCTGCGCCACCGTGGCACGGGCGAGTCCGGCCAGCCGGGTCCGCGGCCCGGCGAGCCCGAGCGAACCGGCCTCCCGCAGCCCCACCGTCACCGGCACGGCGGGCAGCTCGGCCCGGTCCGTCGTCCCGAGGCGCACCACGAGCGCCTCGGGGTGGGCGGTGCCGCGCTCCCACAGCCGGGGGCCGGGGCCGAGCGCGGTCAGCAGCACGGCCGCCGGGTCGGGCCAGACGCTCTGCGCGGCGGCCCCCGACGGCGCCGGGGCGGCCGGGAACGGCGGCTCGGCCGCGCCCGCGCCGTCGGGCGTCGCCTCGTGCACGGGCTCGCCCCTGTTGCCCGCGAGTCTGCGCGCCCAGGCGCCTATCCCGCCCCGTCGCGGCGTCCCGTCGTCCGGGACGGGGGCGGGGTGCCCGGAGGAGGACGCCCGGTGGGCACCGGTCCGCCCGTCGTCGCTCCCGTACGCGTGACCGGTGCCGGAGTCCTCGTGGGGGACGGGCCCGGGGCCGGGGGAGACCGCCGGGGCGTATCCGTGACCGGAGCCGTCGTCGGCGCAGGCCGTGCCGGACACCCGCAGATGACCCTCGCCGTCCGGGGCCGTCGCCAGCGTCGGCGCGGGCGCGCCGGAGGTCAGCCGGAGCGCGGACTCGCCGAGCCGCAGCAGCGCACCGGGCTTCAGCCTGACCGGGCGGTCGCGGACCTCCGTACCGTCGAGCAGGGTGCCGTTGGTGGAGCCGAGGTCGGCCACCGAGACCTGGCCGTCGGCGGAGACCGTCACCGCGCAGTGCAGCCGGGACACATCGGGGTCGTCGAGCGGGACGTCCGCGTCGGCGGAGCGGCCGATCCGGATCCGGCCGCCGTGCAGCAGGTGGACCCCGCCCGCGTCCGGCCCCGCGACCACGTGCAGCCGCGCCGGGACGGCGTCGTCCACCGCCTCGTCCTCGCCCGGGACCTGGAGCGAGAGCATCGCTCCGTCCACCAGCGGTGGTTCGCCCAGCGCGCACCGCTGGGCGTCGAGCCGCTCGCGCCCGGCGAACAGCACCACCGCGCCGCTGCCGAGCGAGCCGTCGGGCCCCAGGACGGCCGCGGCCAGGTTGGACGCCACGGTGGCGAGCGCCGTCCCCGACGGGGCGGTGACCAGCACGTCGCACGCGCGCGCCGGGGTCTGGCCGCTGCGCGGCGCGAGGACGGTCAGCCGGATCTGCATCGCCGTCAGCGGTCCCTTCTGCGCGGGGCGCCGGGCAGGGGAAACGCCCTGTGATTCCCCCCACCCGACACGGACGCGTCGTCCGGTACAGGTTCGTCACGTGCCGCAGGGCTCCCGACCCCACAGTTCCGTGCTGGAGGCATCCTCGCACCTGCCACCGACAACACGCCCGGGGGTCACCGCTAAGTGATCTTGAAACGTCGGCTGTGCGCCCATAAGTGCCTGCTTGGAACGTCGTCCACGGGGACGGAACCGTTCCGGATGGGCGTCCGAAACGGTTCGTCGCACATGAGTGCGGCAACCATCCGTCCGATGTGAGCGTCTTGTCCCACGACCGGCCGGTGCCTCCTCGGGGCGGCATCCGGCCAACGGCGGACAGGGCGACGAAGGCAACCGGACGGAGCTGCCTGGCCCCGCCGGACAGGCCCTAGAGTAGGCGGAACTCCCGGGCGGATCCGGGAGCACCGCAATCACCACGATCTGCAG
This sequence comes from Streptomyces sp. NPDC059832, assembly GCF_042731715.1. NCBI lineage: Bacteria > Bacillati > Actinomycetota > Actinomycetes > Kitasatosporales > Streptomycetaceae > Streptomyces > Streptomyces sp. NPDC059832. The sequence continues at coordinate 71,592 of NZ_JBHWIY010000002.1, forward strand.
GGAGCGCATGACGTGCGGCCGGTAGGCAGCAAGTACCTCCTGGAGGAGCCGCTGGGACGCGGCGCCACGGGCACCGTCTGGCGTGCCCGCCAGCGGGAGACCGCGGGCGCCGAGGCGGCCGTCGCCGGCGAGCCCGGCGAGACCGTGGCGATCAAGGTCCTGAAGGAGGAGCTCGCCAACGACGCCGATGTCGTGATGCGGTTCCTGCGTGAGCGCTCCGTGCTGCTCCGGCTCACCCACGAGAACATCGTGCGCACCCGCGACCTGGTTGTCGAGGGCGACCTCCTCGCCCTCGTCATGGACCTGGTCGACGGCCCCGACCTGCACCGCTACCTCCGCGAGAACGGCCCGCTCACCCCGGTCGCCGCCGCACTGCTCACCGCGCAGATCGCCGACGCGCTCGCCGCCAGCCATGCCGACGGCGTCGTCCACCGCGACCTGAAGCCCGCCAACGTCCTGCTCGACGAGCGCGACGGCCAGATGCACCCGATGCTCACCGACTTCGGCATCGCGCGCCTGGCCGACTCCCCGGGGCTCACCCGGACCCACGAGTTCGTCGGCACGCCCGCCTACGTGGCGCCCGAGTCCGCCGAGGGCCGCCCGCAGACCTCCGCCGTCGACATCTACGGCGCGGGCATCCTGCTGTACGAGCTGGTCACCGGCCGCCCGCCGTTCGCCGGCGGCACCGCCCTCGAAGTGCTGCACCGGCACCTCAGCGAGGAGCCCCGCCGCCCCAGCACCGTCCCGGCCCCGCTGTGGACGGTGATAGAGCGCTGCCTGAGCAAGGACCCCGACCGGCGGCCCAGCGCCGAGAACCTGGCCCGCGGCCTGCGCGTCGTCGCGGAGGGCATCGGCGTGCACGCCAGTTCCGCCCAGATCGCCGCGGCCGACGGCGTGGGCGCCCTGCTCGCACCCGATCCGGCGCCCGCGGCCGTTCCGCAGACCCCCGGCGCGGCGGACCCGACGCAGGTGCTGCCGAGCAACGCGGGCTCGTACGACCCCAACGCCGCCACCAGCCTCATGCAGCACACCCCCGGCCAGGGCCAGGGCGCGGGCGGGCACGCCGACCCGACCTCGGTCATGCCGCCCGTGCCGCCGCGTCCGGACGGCTCTCCGCAGCCCGAGGGGCCGCACCCCTGGCAGTCCCAGCTCCAGGCGGCCCGCGACCGCAACGAGCAGACCCAGGTCCAGTACCTCGACCCGGGCCAGGACCCGCTGCGCCGCCGCCCCCAGCGCGCCCAGCCACAGCAGCCACAGCAGCCACAGCGGCGGCAGCCGCCTTTGCAGCATCAGCAGTACCAGCAGCCGCAGCAACAGCAGTACCCCCAGCACCACCAGCAGCAGTACCAGCCACAGCCCCAACAGCAGCCCCAGCGCCAGCAGTACGCGCCCCCGCAGCAGCCGGTGGCGCCCCAGCCGCCGGCCCCGCGTCAGCCCCGCGAGCCGAGGCAGCGCAGCGCCAACCCGATGAGGATCCCCGGCCTCGGCTGCCTCAAGGGCTGTCTGTTCACCGTGGTGCTGCTGTTCGTCGCGGGCTGGCTGATCTGGGAACTGACCCCGTTGCAGGACTGGATCGGCCAGGGCAAGAGCTACTGGCAGGCGATCAGCGACACGGTCTCCACCGTCACCGACTGGATCTCGAAACTGGGCGGCAGCAGCGACGGCGGCGGCAACACCAACCCCTGAGCAGCCGCACCACCATCAACTCTGTAGCTATATCGACTTCCGCGGGCCAGTTTCCACCGCATATCGCCCGCGGAAGTGAAGGTTGGCACCATCCCGGGCACTCAACCCCCCGGCCGACGCGTAACTTTGTCGACCGGGGGTCATGAGCGACGGTCCATCGCCAGCCGCTGAGGGAGCAGTCTTGGCACGGAATATCGGCAGCCGGTACACCGCACACCAGATCCTGGGGCGCGGCAGCGCCGGCACGGTCTGGCTCGGCGAAGGGCCCGAGGGCCCGGTGGCCATCAAGCTGCTCCGCGAGGACCTCGCGTCCGACCAGGAACTCGTCGGCCGCTTCGTCCAGGAGCGCACCGCCCTGCTCGGTCTCGACCATCCCCATGTCGTCGCCGTCCGCGACCTCGTGGTGGACGGCAACGACCTGGCACTGGTCATGGACCTGGTACGCGGCACCGACCTGCGCACCCGCCTCGACCGCGAACGCCGCCTCGCGCCCGAGGCCGCCGTGGCGATCATCGCGGACGTCGCCGACGGCCTCGCCGCCGCACACGCCGCCGGTGTGGTCCACCGCGACGTCAAGCCGGAGAACATCCTGCTCGACATGGAGGGCCCGCTCGGACCCGGCAACTCGCACCCGGCGCTGCTCACCGACTTCGGCGTGGCCAAGCTGATCGACACCCCGCGCCGCACCAAGGCCACCAAGATCATCGGTACGCCGGACTATCTGGCCCCCGAGATAGTCGAGGGGCTGCCGCCGCGCGCCGCCGTCGACATCTACGCCCTCGCCACGGTCCTGTACGAACTCCTCGCCGGCTTCACGCCCTTCGGCGGCGGACACCCCGGCGCCGTCCTGCGCCGCCACGTCACGGAGACGGTCGTACCGCTCCCCGGCATCCCCGACGAGCTCTGGCAGCTCCTGGTCCAGTGCCTGGCCAAGGCCCCCGCCTCCCGGCTGCGCGCCTCCGAGCTCGCGGCCCGGCTGCGCGAGCAGCTCCCGCAGCTGGCCGGCATCCCGCCGCTCGACGTGGACGAGCCGGACGCCGAGCCGGAACCCCAGACGTACGACGAGCAGCAGTACACCCCCGCCCCCGAGGAGCCCCGCCGCCGCGGCGCGGTCCCGCTGGTGCCCGGATCGTCCGCCGACGCCAACCGCGACACCCACACGAGCATGCGCGTCCCGGCCCCCGACGAACTCTCCGGCGGCCCCCGCGGCACGGCCAGGGCCCCCCGTTCCCCGGGCACGCCCCGCCCCGGCTCGGCCCGCAACAAGTCCGCCGCCGTCCGCAAGCGCCGCCTCACGCTGGGCGCCGCGGCCCTGGTGCTGGTGGTGGCGCTGGGCGTGGGCGGCTGGCTGGCGCTGAGCGGCGACGACGAGGGCGCACCCGCCCAGGACACGGGGAACTCGGCGCCGGGCACGCCCTGACCCGGGGGCCCGCGAGGGCGCCGCGCACATGATCGCCGGGACGTGATCATGCGGCCCGAGGAACGTCCGTGCCGACAGCCGTTACGCTGGACCCGTGGCAGTCGTCGATATTTCCGAAGAGCTGAAGTCCCTCTCCTCGACCATGGGGTCGATCGAGGCCGTCCTGGACCTGGATGCGCTGAGGGCGGACATCGCCGCGCTCGAGGAGCAGGCGGCCGCGCCTTCCCTCTGGGACGACCCCGAGGCGGCGCAGAAGATCACCAGCAAGCTTTCGCACCTCCAGGCCGAGGTCCGCAAGACCGAGGCCCTCCGCAACCGGATCGACGATCTCGAAGTCCTCTTCGAGCTCGCCCAGGACGAGGGCGACGCCGATGCCCTGGCCGAGGCGGAGTCGGAGCTGGATTCCGTCCGCAAGGCGCTGGACGAGATGGAGGTCCGTACTCTCCTGTCCGGCGAGTACGACTCCCGCGAGGCCCTGGTCAACATCCGGGCCGAGGCCGGCGGCGTGGACGCGGCCGACTTCGCCGAGAAGCTCCAGCGCATGTACATCCGCTGGGCCGAGCGGCACGGCTACAAGACCGAGGTCTACGAGACGTCGTACGCGGAAGAGGCCGGCATCAAGTCGACCACCTTCGCCGTCCAGGTGCCGTACGCCTACGGCACGCTCTCCGTCGAGCAGGGCACCCACCGGCTCGTCCGGATCTCGCCCTTCGACAACCAGGGCCGCCGCCAGACGTCCTTCGCGGGCGTCGAGGTGCTGCCGGTGGTCGAGACGACCGACCACATCGAGATCGACGAGTCCGAGCTGCGCGTGGACGTGTACCGCTCCTCGGGCCCCGGTGGTCAGGGCGTCAACACCACGGACTCCGCGGTCCGTCTGACCCACCTCCCGACCGGCATCGTCGTCTCCTGCCAGAACGAGCGCTCGCAGATCCAGAACAAGGCGTCCGCGATGAACGTCCTCCAGGCGAAGCTCCTTGAGCGCCGCCGCCAGGAGGAGCAGGCCAAGATGGACGCCCTCAAGGGCGATGGCGGCAACTCCTGGGGCAACCAGATGCGGTCGTACGTCCTGCACCCGTACCAGATGGTCAAGGACCTGCGTACGGAGTTCGAGATGGGCAACCCGGAAGCGGTCTTCAACGGCGAGATCGACGGCTTCCTGGAGGCGGGCATCCGCTGGCGCAAGCAGCGGGAGAAGTAGGAAGAAACAAGCTTTCACGGCGGTGCCGGAAACCCCACGGGGTCTCCGGCACCGCCGTTTTCGTCGTGGGCGACCTCATGACCCGGCCGCCCCGAAGGGGAGTTGGGGCTCCTGGTTGCGCGGGAGCTGTGGTGAGTGCGTCACAGTCGTGATTCCGAATGAAGGCCAACTGCGAACAAACCAGTGCATATTGCACGGAACGGCCTTGACGTAGTCCTTAACTGTGGACAGGGTGCTAGGGCAGCATGCGTATGTCTGGGACGGGTGTGAACGGGGGCGGGCGGCATGACCACGGCTCTGTGTGGCGCCGTTCGGAGCGAACTCCGGAGAGCCGGGGCCCGCATATGGCTGCTCCACTGACGAGAACAGCTACTGGGGGTAGCAGCACATGACGAAGAAGACGCGAGTCCGCGTCGCGCGGATCGCCGCGGGCGCGGTCATCGCCGCGGGCGCCTCGCTCACCGCCGCCGGTGCAGCTTCGGCGGTCGGCATTGGTGTCGACCTCGGCGTCGTGTCCACGAAGGCCGAGGTCGACGAGGGCGGTCTGGGCATCGACGCCGACATCAAGGGTCCGCAGGGCGATTCCGACGGCGGTGGTCCGGGCGGTGTCGACGAGGGACAGACGTCTGGCACCGGCACGTCGGGCACGGAGGGTTCTTCCGGCACCGAGGGTACGTCGGGTACGGAGGGCACCTCCGGCACGTCGGGCACGGAGGGTTCTTCCGGCACCGAGGGTACGTCGGGTACGGAGGGCACCTCCGGCACGTCGGGTACGGAGGGTTCTTCCGGCACCGAGGGTACGTCGGGTACGGAGGGCACCTCCGGCACGTCGGGTACGTCGGGTACGTCGGGTAACTCGGGTACGGAGGGTTCTTCCGGTAACTCGGGTACGTCGGGTAACTCCGGCACGTCGGGTACGTCCGGTAACTCGGGTACGTCGGGTAACTCGGGCACGGAGGGTTCTTCCGGTAACTCGGGTACGTCGGGTAACTCCGGCACGTCGGGTACGTCCGGTAACTCGGGCACGTCCGGCACGGAGGGTACGTCGGGCACCTCCGGGAGCGGCTCGTCCGGTACCACCGGTAACGCCTCCACAGGCTCCGCCACCGGCGGTGACGACGCCAACACCTGCACCGTCGACCTCGACGGTGCGAAGTGCGCGGACAACACCACCCCCGACTCCGCCGGCAACCAGCCGGTCGAGCAGGGCAAGGGCAAGGACGAGCTCGCCGAGACCGGTGCCGCCGAGACCACGTTCCTGCTGGTCGGCGCCGCGACGATGATCGCCGGAGGCATCGGCTTCCGGATCCTGCCGCGCCTGATGAACGGCCGTACGGTCGCCTAAGGGTCACCCGCGGTAACAATTGCACAGCTACGCACAGAGGGGCCCGGGGTGCCGATCGGCATCCCGGGCCCCTCCACGTACACGTACCGGCGCCTGCGGGCCGACAGGCGGGACGCGCGGCTACACGGTCTGGTGCGCCAGCAGTGCCAGCGCGCCCAGCAGCATCACCAGCAGGGCCACGAGCATCGCCGGGTTCAGCCCGGCGAACATTCCCTGCTCCTGTTCCTGCTGCAGCCGCGCGCGGCTTGCCCGGCAGACGGGGCAGCGGCCCTCGTTGACGGGCGCCGCGCAGTTCGCGCACACCAGTCGGTCATAGGTCATGCGCTTTCCTCCTCCCGCGCGGCGGAGCCGCATACGCTCTGTCTCCGCACAACGCTCATGGAAACGCAACCGTTCCCCCTACCACTGTGCCAGCTCGCGCGGATTTCGGCGCGGCCCGCCGGAGATCACCCGTTCCGTCGTACTTCGGACCCGCTTCCGGCCGGTACCGTTCCGCCATAAATCACCCATCCTCGGACGCGCGCCTGCACGCCTCAGTCCGGTTCGCGTATGGTCACGCACACCTACTCCCGGCCGACCGTGGTGCATTCGTGATCCGATTCGACAACGTCTCCAAGACCTACCCGAAGCAGAGCCGTCCCGCTCTACGGGATGTGTCTCTCGATATCGAGAAGGGCGAGTTCGTCTTCCTGGTGGGCTCATCCGGCTCCGGCAAGTCCACCTTCATGCGACTCATCCTCCGCGAGGAGCGCGCCAGCCAGGGCATGGTTCACGTCCTGGGCAAGGACCTCGCGCGCCTGTCCAACTGGAAGGTGCCGCACATGCGCCGCCAGCTGGGCACGGTGTTCCAGGACTTCAGACTCCTCCCCAACAAGACCGTTGCGGAGAACGTGGCGTTCGCGCAGGAGGTCATCGGCAAGCCGCGCGGTGAGATCCGCAAGGCGGTGCCCCAGGTTCTCGACCTGGTCGGCCTCGGCGGCAAGGAGGACCGGAGGCCCGGTGAGCTCTCCGGTGGTGAGCAGCAGCGCGTGGCGATCGCGCGGGCGTTCGTGAACCGCCCCATGCTGCTGATCGCGGACGAGCCGACCGGCAACCTCGACCCGCAGACCTCCGTCGGCATCATGAAGCTGCTGGACCGGATCAACCGGACCGGCACCACCGTGATCATGGCGACCCACGACCAGAACATCGTCGACCAGATGCGCAAGCGCGTCATCGAGCTGGAGCAGGGCCGTCTCGTACGTGACCAGGCCCGCGGCGTCTACGGCTACCAGCACTGAGCATCGAGCACTGAAAGGACGCCATGCGCGCCCAGTTCGTCCTGTCGGAGATCGGCGTCGGCCTCCGTCGCAACCTCACGATGACCTTCGCCGTCGTCGTCTCCGTCGCCCTCTCGCTCGCCCTGTTCGGCGGCGCGCTGCTCATGCGCGAGCAGGTCAGCACGATGAAGGACTACTGGTACGACAAGGTCAACGTCTCGATCTTCCTCTGCAGCAAGAGCGATGTGACCTCGACGCCGAAGTGCGCCAAGGGTGCTGTGACCGCGGAGCAGAAGAAGGAGATCGAGGGCGACCTCCACAAGATGGACGTCGTCGACACGGTCACGTACGAGTCGGCCGACCAGGCGTACAAGCACTATCAGGACCAGTTCGGCGACTCGCCCATGGCGAGCAACATCACGCCGGACCAGATGCAGGAGTCGTTCCGGGTCAAGCTGCACGACCCGAAGAAGTACAAGGTCGTCGCCACCGCCTTCGCCGGCCGTGACGGGGTGCAGTCCGTCCAGGACCAGAGAAGCATCCTGGACAACCTCTTCCAGCTGATGAACGGCATGAACGTGGCCGCCCTCTTCGTGATGGCGCTGATGCTGGTCATTGCGCTGATGCTGATCGTGAACACTGTCCGCGTGTCCGCGTTCAGCCGACGGCGCGAGACGGGCATCATGCGGCTCGTCGGTGCCTCCGGCTTCTACATCCAGATGCCGTTCATCATGGAGGCCGCGTTCGCCGGTCTCATCGGCGGTGTCCTGGCCTGTGTGATGCTGCTGGCCGGCCGGTACTTCCTGATCGACGGCGGACTGGCACTCCAGAGCAAACTGAACCTGATCGACTTCATCGGCTGGGACGCGGTCTTCACCAAGCTGCCCCTGGTCCTGGCAATCGGCCTGCTGATGCCCGCCGTTGCCGCGCTCTTCGCACTCCGCAAGTACCTCAAGGTGTGACATGCGCCCCCTGGGCGCGCGGCCAACCGGCCGTGCGCCCAGGGGGCGTTGTCCTAGACTCGGCGACATGTCGGGCCCCGCGCAGTGTTTCGGGCCCCGCGGCGTGCGCCGCGGGGCTGCCCTGACATTGGTTTTCGCGAGCGTGCTGGCCACCGGAGCGGTCACCGGCGCGCTGCCGCGCGGCAGCACGAAGTCCGAGGACTTCGCGACCCGTTCCGTGGCCTCCACCGTCGACCGCGACGAGGTGGCCGACGCCGCCGCCCGAGCCGTGGCCGACGGCAAGTCCGGCAAGGAGGCGGCCGCGGAGGTCGTCAGCCGCAGCGGCGACCGCTGGGGCGCGGTGTACGACGAGCGGCAGTACGAGGAGTTCGAGCAGGCCCTGGACGGCTCGTACACCGGCGTCGGGATCGCCGCGAGGCGCTCCGCCGACGGGCTGGTCGAGGTGGCCCGGGTGCAGCCCGGCGGCCCGGCCGACCGGGCCGGCATCGAGCCGGGCGACCTGCTCCGTACGGTCGACGGCCACCGGGTCGACCGGCGCCCCGTCGCCGAGGTCGTCGCCCTGCTGCGCGGAGACCGTACGGAGGCCGCCGCGGGCAGCACCGTCGTCCTGGGGGTCGAGCGCGGCTCGGGCCTGCGGACCGAGGCGCTGCGCCGGGCCAGACTCACCACCGAGGCCGTGACCGTGCGACGGATCGGACCGACCCGTCCCGCCTCCTCCACTTCTCCCGACGACTCCGACTCCGCCGATCCCCCCGGTCCGTCCGGCGCCGTCATGATCGAGGTCGACTCGTTCACCAGGGGCTCGGGCGCCAAGGTCCGTGACGCGGTCCGGGACGCACCGTCGGACGCCGGGGTGCTCCTCGACCTCCGCGGCAACTCCGGCGGACTGGTCACCGAGGCCGTCACCGCCGCCTCCGCCTTCCTGGACGGCGGCCTGGTCGCCACGTACGACGTGCACGGTGAGCAGCGCGCCCTCTACGCACAGCCGGGCGGCGACACCGACCGGCCCCTCGTCGTCCTGATCGACGGCGGCACGATGAGCGCCGCCGAGCTCCTCACCGGCGCACTCCAGGACCGGGGCCGCGCCGTCACCGTCGGCTCGCGGACCTTCGGCAAGGGTTCGGTCCAGATGCCCAGCAAGCTCCCGGGCGGCTCGGTGGCCGAGCTGACCGTCGGCCACTACCGCACCCCGGCGGGCAGAGGCGTCGACGGCCGGGGCATCACCCCGGACCTCGCGGTCGGCTCCGGGGCCGAGCAGCGGGCCGAGACAGTATTGAGTGGCCTCGGGGGTGGGTCGTAGTGCGAAAATGGCCGCACTATGGCTAAGGAAAAGGACACAGGGCGCAAGCTCATCGCGCAGAACAAGAAGGCGCGGCACGACTACCACATCCTCGACACCTACGAGTGCGGCCTCGTGCTCATGGGGACCGAGGTCAAGTCGCTGCGGCTGGGCCGGGCCTCCCTGGTGGACGGCTTCGTCCAGATCGACAGGGGCGAGGCATGGCTGCACAACATCCACGTGCCCGAGTACGTGCAGGGCACCTGGACCAACCACTCGGCCAAGCGGAAGCGCAAGCTGCTGATGCACCGGGCCGAGATCGACAAGCTGGAGTCGAAGTCGGGCGAGACGGGCCACACGATCGTGCCGCTCGCGCTGTACTTCAAGGACGGCCGGGTCAAGGTCGAGATCGCGCTCGCCAAGGGCAAGAAGGAGTACGACAAGCGCCAGACCCTCCGCGAGAAGCAGGACACGAGGGAGACCAACCGCGCGATCTCGGCGGCGCGCAGGCGCCAGCGGAGCGCGTAGGACCGGGTCCTGCCGGGCGTCGGCAGGAATAGGCTGGCATCGTCGCGCGTTGGTCACGTACGATGGCACTGCACTCCACAGCGGGTGCGCGCATTTGAAAAAACAACATGGGGATGATCGGTTTCGACAGCGGATGTCGAAGCAGGGGAAGCGTGTCGAGGAAGCGGCAATGATCTCGTAAACCATATGTCGCAACCAATAATCGCCAACACCAAGCGCGATTCCTTCGCCCTCGCTGCCTAAGTAGCGACTTGCGAAGTGTCAGCCCGGGGGTGATCCCGACCCGGATCCTGGCATCATCAAGGGATCTAAACTTCTAGACCCGGTCACGGGGCCTGGAAGGAAATCAAACAGTGGCTGAGCCCGTCGGAGACTTGTTCGCGTGATCTCCGGGGCTGAGAAAAGCGCAGCGAACTGCACACGGAGAAGCCCTGATTCTGCACCGTTGGACGCGGGTTCGATTCCCGCCATCTCCACAATTCCCATGTGAACGAGGACCCCGTTGCCCACCGGCAACGGGGTCCTCGTTCTTGTGCCGGTCATCGGTTCTGGGGAGTCCGGACCCCGGCCGCCGCGACGGTCAGTGCCAGTGCCGCCGCGCAGACCGGTACGACGTACCCCGGCACCTGTCCCGTGTGCTCCACCATCCAGCCGCCGGTCGCCGAACCCGCGGCGATGCCGCCCAGCAGAGCGGTCACGGCCAGTGTCATGCCCTCGTTCAACTGGCCCTCCGGGGTGAGGCGTTGCACCAGGGTCATGCCGGTGACCATGGTCGGGGCCGTCGCCGCGCCGGCCAGGAGCAGTGCGCCGGCGAGGGCGAGCAGGGAGTCGGTCGAGGCGGCGGCGAGCAGGGGCAGGGACATCAGCGTCGTCATCCCCGTCAGGCAGAACAGCAGCCGGCGACGGATGTCCGCGGCCGGGCGCAGCGACCCGTAGAGCAGCCCCGCCGCGCACGACCCGGCCGCCTGGAGGGCGAGGATCGCGCCCCCGGCGTGGGCGATGGTGACGACCTCCATCGCACCGAAGACCGTGCCGGTGGCGAGGAAGGCGGCGAGCAGGGCCGGCATGCCCCGGGTACGGAGCGGGGAGCCCGCGTGGGTGCGGGGTGCCACCGGTGGTTCGGTGGCGCGCTGGGCGGCGAAGATCAGTACCCCGGTCATCAGCAGGACCGCCCCGACGAGTGTTCCGGCCTCCGGGAAGAGCGCCGCGCACAGCAGCGCGGCGAGGGCCGGGCCGAGCATGAAGCAGAGTTCGTCCGCGGCCTGTTCGAAGGAGTTCGCGGTGTGCAGGGCGGCCGGGTCGCCCCGGTGCAGATGGGCCCACCGGGCCCGGGACATCCCGCCGGTGTTGGGCGTGGTGGCGGTCGCGGCGTAGGAGGCGAAGAGGGTCCAGGTCGGGGCGCCGTAGTGCACGCAGAGCAGCAGGGCCAGCGAGCCGAGCGCGGCGATTGCGGTGGCGGGCACCGCGACCCTGGCCTGTCCGTACCGGTCGACGAGCCGGGCCGTCCAGGGGGCGACCACCGCCGTGGCGGCGAGTCCGGTCGCCGTGACGGCTCCGGCCAGGGCGTACGAGCCGCGCGAACCGGCGATCATGATGACCGCGCTGACGCTGAACATCCCCATGGGCAGCCGGGCGAGCAGATTGCCCGCGGTGAAGGCGCGGGCGCCCGGGGTGGCGAGCAGCCTGCGGTACGGGTTGGTGGACGCCCGCCGGGCGGGGGTGGTGCGCGGGGCGATGACCAGCAGGTCACCGGAGACGGCGAGCATGGGGGCGGTGGCGGGGGTTCTCTCGTACGGCATGGGCCAAGCCTCGGGGCGCTCGGTCCCCGGGGTCCAACACCTTCTCCGTATCGATTGACGCATCTGTGTTGTAAATTCTGGTGTGGCCTCCTCCGCTGCCGATCCGGGCACCCCGACGCATACCGCCCACACCGATCCCCGGCTGCTCCGCGCCTTCGTCGCGGTGGCCGAGGAACTGCACTTCACCCGCGCCGCCGCCCGGCTCTACATCGCCCAGCAGGCACTGAGCCGCGATATCCGAAGGCTGGAGCGCGAGCTGGGCGCGGAGCTGTTCGTGAGGACCACCCGGCAGGTCGCCCTCACCGCCGACGGCGAGCGGCTGCTGCCCTACGCGCGACGGGTGCTGGACGCGCACGCCGAGCTCGCCGCGGCCTTCGCCGACCCCGCGGCCCGGCCGCTCTTCGTCGACCTCAACACCGACGGCATGGCCGCCGCCCGGGTACTCGCCCGCGCCCGGGAACTGGCCCCGGCGTGCGAACTCATGGCGCGCTTCGAGAGCGGCCTGACCTGGGCCGCGGACGAGATCCTCGCCGGGCGGCTCGATGTCTCCTTCGGCCGCGCCGCCGGACTCGACCCCGCGGTACGGGCGCGGCTGGGCGTGCAGCCGGTGCGGTACGAGCCGATGGCCGTGCTGCTCCCCGACGACCACCCGCTCGCCGCGTGCGAGGCCGTCGGGCTCGACGACCTGGCCGGTGAGACCGTCTACGCGGGCGCCGGGAACCCGCGCACGGAGGAGTGGACGGACCTCGCCCGGCTGCTCTTCGCCGAATGGGGCATCGAACTGGCGCCGCCCGCCCCGCTCGCGATAGGCGTGGCCGAATTCCAGCGGGTCATGGCCAAGTCCCGGAACCCGGTGCTCGCCGTTGTCGACTTCCCTCCGATTCCGGGCACCGTGGTGCGACCGCTGGTCCGGCCCGTGCCGCTCTCGCCGCTCCTGCTGGTCTGGCGCAAGGGGCTGCGCCACCCCGGCCTCGACGCCCTGCGCGAAGCCGCGGAACAACTGGGTGCCGAGGAAGGCTGGATGATCCGGCCCGGCGGCAGCTGGCTTCCCGGGCCCGACGCGTCCCTGATGGTGAATCCCTGCTGACCGCGCCGGTCGTCGACCGGGGAGCCGTCAACCGCGCGTATACCTTCGCCGGACCCGATCCCACCGGACCCGTGGCCGGGAAGTCGCTGTTCAGCGGCGTCGGGGCAGGATCGTGTCCGCTCGGTGTCAGGTGACGTAACGGGCGGGAAATACGGGTGAACCAGCACTGTCACGCATCATTGGCAGGCTCGCCCCTCGGCATCATCGGGCAGCAGCGGGACGAGAGCCGGGAAGACCACATGCACGAGGACGAACAGCACGGGCCCCTCACGGGCTTCACCGTCGGGGTCACCGCCGCACGGCGCGCGGAGGAGTTCGGCGCGCTGCTGGAACGACGGGGCGCCACGGTCCTGCACGCGCCCGCCCTGCGGATCGTGCCGCTCGCCGACGACGGCGAACTCCTCGCCGCCACCCGGGCAATCGTCGAAACCGTCCCCGACGTGGTCGTCGCCACCACCGCGGTCGGCTTCCGCGGCTGGGTCGAGGCCGCCGGGGGCTGGGGCCTCGGCGACCGGCTGCCGGAGGCCCTGCACGGTACCGAACTGCTGGCCCGCGGCCCCAAGGTCAAGGGCGCCGTCCGGGCCGCCGGGCTGACCGAGGCGTGGTCACCCGCCTCCGAGTCCCTGGCCGAGGTACAGGACCGGCTCCTGGACGAGGGCGTGGCGGGTCGCCGCATCGCCCTCCAACTGCACGGCGAACCCCTCCCCGGCTTCGTCGAATCGCTGCGCGCCGCGGGCGCCGAGGTCCTCTCCGTACCCGTCTACCGCTGGACGGACCCCGAGGACATCGCCCCGCTCGACCGGCTGCTCGACAGCACCCTCGCCCGCGACCTGGACGCGCTCACCTTCACCAGCGCCCCGGCCGCCACCTCGCTGCTCGGCCGGGCCGAGAAACGCGGACTGCTCCCGGAACTCCTGGGCGCGCTGCGCGACGACGTCCTCGTGGCCTGCGTCGGACCGGTCACCGCCCTGCCGCTGCAGGCCCGCGGCATCGACACCGTCCAGCCGGAACGCTTCCGGCTCGCCCCGCTCGTCCAGCTGCTCTGCCAGGAACTCCCCGCCAGGGCACCCGCGTTGCCGGTCGCCGGACACCGGGTCGAGATCCGGGGGCACGCCGTGATCGTCGACGGCGAACCGCGCCCGGTGCCGCCCGCCGGAATGGCGCTGCTGCACGCCCTGGCCCGCCGGCCGGGCTGGGTGGTGGCCCGCGCCGACCTGCTGCGCGCACTGCCCGGCGGCGGCACCGACGAGCACGCGGTGGAGACGGCCATGGCGAGGCTGCGTACGGCACTGGGCGCGCCCCGCCTCATCCAGACGGTCGTCAAACGCGGCTACCGGCTGGCGCTGGACCCAGCGGCCACGGACGGCCCGGATGCCGGTCCGGGGGTCGGTCCGGCCCGCTAGGGCCCCGTTGCCGGTCCCCTTGCCGACTCTGTTGTCAGTCCTCGTTGTCAGTCCTCCCTGCTAGAACGGAGGCAGGCGGGAAAGGCCATGGAAAGACCAGTGGAAGGGGGCCCCGTGGGTACCTGGGGCAGTGGGAATTTCGACAGTGACACGGCTGCGGATCATCTGTCGGACATCACCGGACGGCTCGTCTCGGAGATCGAGGAGGCGATGGCCGACGACCCGGTCGTCCTGGAGGCCGACGAATACTGGGGCGTCGCCGTGCCGTGCAACGTCGAGCTGCTGTCCCTGATCGCGGAGCAGGGCCACGTCGGCGCGAGCGTGCCGGAGGCGGCGGTGGTCGAGGGCTGGAAGAAGAAGTTCATGGACGTGTGGGAGCGGACCATCGACGACCTGGGACCCAAGCAGGAGTACAAGGAGGACAGACGCGCCGAGCTGATCCGCACCTTCGACCGGCTGGCGGCCCTGGCGGAGCGGGAGCACACGGCGCAGTGAGGGGGCGCGGAGCAGGCGCGGGCCGGAACCGCACCGGCCGTGGGGCCGGAACCGCACCGGGATAGCGTGCGGGGATGATCCAAGACATCCACCGGCTCGACGCGGAGGTACGACTTCGTCCCGCCGCCCAGGCCGACGCCGAGTCCCTCGCCGTTTCGCTGACCCGCAGCCGCGCGTACATGCAGCCCTGGGAGCCCGTGCGGCCCGACTCCTTCTACACCGAACAGGGGCAGCGGGAGCGGCTGGCCGGGATGCTCGCGGACCGTGACGCGGGGCGTGGGATGCCCTGGGTGCTCGCCGACGAGGCGGACCGTGCGATCGGCGGGTTCAACCTGAACAGCATCGTGCTCGGGCCGTTCCGCAGCGCGACGCTCGGTTACTGGGTCGATGTCGAGTACACGGGCCGCGGTCTGGCCACGACCGCCGTGCAGCGGATCTGCGAAGTGGCCAGGGACGGGCTGCGCCTGCACCGGGTCGAGGCGGGGACGATGGTGGACAACGTCGCCTCGCAGCGGGTGCTCGCCAAGTGCGGCTTCGAGCAGTACGGGACGGCCCCGCGCTACCTCCACATCAACGGCGAGTGGCGCGACCACTTCCTGTTCCAGCGGATCCTGCACGACGGTCCGCCGACGGGCTGAGCGACCGGCCGGGGACGGGCGGCCACCGGGCATCCATGGACGGCCACCGGACACCCGTGGACGATTACCGGGCACCCCCGGCACGCAGGCGCACATGCCGGTGCCCGTCCAGCGGCCACGGCGGCCGCGCCGGAAGCACCTCCACGAAGCCGTACCCGCTCTTCTCCGCGACCCGGCAGGACGCCTCGTTGCCCAGCTGGTGCATCAGCTCCAGCCGCATCAGCCCGTCCCCGGCGAACACCTCGAACGCCCAGTCGCCGAGCGCCCCGAGCGCCAGCGGCGCGACCCCCCGGCCGCGGGCGGGCGCCGCCGTCCAGTAGCCGACCTCCGCGCTGCCGGAGCCCGGTGCGGGGTACTTGAGCGCCACGCTGCCGACCAGGGCACCACCGCGGTCGCGGTCCACCACCGCGAAACCGAAGCGGCTGCCGGACTCCCGGCCCTCCTGCTGCGCCCGCAGCCACTGCTTTGCCCCCGCCTCGTCCGTGACCTGTGTCAGCAGCATGGCGCGCATCGCGGGATCGCGGTACGCCTCGACCAGGGCCGGGGCGTCGTCGGCCCGCCAGGGCCGGAGCAGCAGCGGGCCGGCCGAAAGGACGGTGGTACCGAGATCGTCGCTCATCCGGCCACCGTACGGCTGCCCCGCGCACGACGACCCGTGGGGCAGCAGGGGTTCCGGGTGGGCCCCGCGAGGGGCACCCTGGGGGAGACCCACCGGTGACCCGAGGCGGTGACATGCGCATGGCGGCCGGCAAGAGTTCGTGCGACTGGCGGTTCGACTCCGGTCGGCCCTGTCTCGACCTGGTGGCGACCGGGATCGGGACCACCGGCGCATGTGAACTGCTCGACGGCGCCGAGCGGCTCGCCGACTGGCTGGTCGCCGCCGGACTCGTACCGGGCGGCACCCGCCTCGACGCCGTGGACGAGTCCTGGGTGGTGCGCTTCCGGCAGTTGCGTACCGGCGTCGACCGGCTGCTGACGGCCGAGCTCGGCGGCCGCGGGGCCGGGAGCGCCCTGGAACGGGTCAACGCGCTCGCCGCCGGGGCGCCGCCGGGGCTGCGGGCCGTGCGCGGCAGGGGCGGCAAGCTGGTACGGACGCTGAGCGCCGATCCCGAGTGCGGGGCGCTGCTGGCCGCCGTCGCCCGCGACGTCGTGGAACTCCTCACCGACCCCGTGGCACGGGCCGGGCTGCGCCGCTGCGAGGCCGACAACTGCCGCCGCTTCTACCTGGACACCTCGCGCGGACGCCGTCGCCGCTGGTGCTCCAGCGAGGTGTGCGGCAATCGCGAGCGGGTGGCCAGGCACCGGCGCCGAACGGCGGGCGCGGCGGTGCCGGATGCGACCGCGGCGGTGCCGGATGCGACCGCGGCGGTGCCGGACGCGACCGTTCCGGTGGTGGACGCGACCGTGCCGTAAAGAATCCTGAGGCTGCTTTGAACGGATCGCGGCCCGCCCCCGTATTCGATGACCGAAGAGCTCCACAGGGCCGACCGGGAGGTGCGGGTGCGCAAGGAAGCGGCCGTGGCCGATGACCGTCCGCACAGGGCTCGACATCGCAACGAGCCGCGCCCATCCCCGCATCCGCCGCCGCATTCGTCCCCGCCCCCGGAGCCTTCCGCCGTTCCGGACGAGGAGCTGATGCGGGCGCTCTACCGCGAACACGCCGGGCCGCTGTTCGCGTACGTGCTCCGCCTGGTCGCCGGCGACCGGCAGCGCGCCGAGGACGTGGTGCAGGAAACCCTCATCCGCGCCTGGAAGAACGCCGGGCGGCTGGGCGGCGCCACCGGATCGGTCCGCCCCTGGCTGGTGACGGTCGCCCGGCGCATCGTCATCGACGCCCACCGCAGCCGGCAGGCCCGGCCGCCCGAGGTCGATCCCTCGCCGCTGGAGGCCATTCCGGCGGAGGACGAGATGGACAAGGCGTTGTGGCTGATGACGCTCTCCGACGCGCTCGACGATCTGACCCCGGCGCACCGGGAAGCCCTGGTCGAGACCTACTTCAAGGGCCGTACGGTCAACGAGGCGGCCGATGTGCTGGGCATCCCGAGCGGGACGGTACGGTCCCGGGTCTTCTACGCACTGCGTTCGATGAAGCTCGCCCTGGAGGAGAGGGGGATCACGGCATGAACGACGACCACGAGTGGGAGCCCTTCGGCCTCAGGCCGACCGGCCCCTCCGTCCCCCCCACCCCCTCCGTCCCTTCCAACCCCCGCAGCCCCCACAACCCCTCCAGTCCCCGCACCCCCTCCAGCCCCCGCACCCCCTCCAGCCCTCGCACCCCCTCCGGGCACGACGCCGCCGGTGCGTACCTCCTCGGTGTTCTCGACGATGCCGAGGCATCCGCCTTCGAGGAGCATCTGGCCGGCTGCGAGCTGTGCGCCGCCCGGCTCGACGAGCTCGCCGGCCTGGAACCCGTGCTCGCGACACTCTCCGGGCCCCCGGCCGCCGTGCCGGGCGCCCGCCCCGTCCGGTACGTACCGGGCCCGCCCGGCCCCCGCGTGCTGGAGCGGCTCGTCGACGAGGTGGCGGCCGGGCGGGCCCGGCGCAGGCGCCGGTCCGGGTATCTGGTGGCGGCGGCTGCGGCGCTGATCATCGGCGGCCCGGTGGTCGCGGTCATGGCGAGCGGCAACGACGGCCCGTCGACGCGGGCGGCAGGCCCGTACCCCACCGGCACCGACGAGGTCACCTCCCTCCGGCGCATGCCGGAGAAGGTACGGGCCACGGACCCCGTCACCAAGGCCGACGCCACGATCGGCATGGAGAGGAAGCCCTGGGGCACCAGCACCGTGCTGGAGCTCAGGAATGTCACGGGTCCGCGGAAATGCCGCCTGATCGCGGTGTCGAAGACCGGCGAGGAGGAGGTCGTCACCTCCTGGTCCGTACCGGAGCGGGGATACGGCATCGAGGACTCCCGGCACCCGGGCGCGACATACCCGCTCCGTGTCCAGGGCGGCGCGGCCATGGACCGGGGCGACATCGACCACTTCGAGGTGCGTACGTTCGACGGCAGGCGGCTGGTCGAGGTCGATGCCTGACCGAGACCGTCGGCGGACCATTTCGATATGCGTGGCAGGTGCGCGGTGGGTCCCCCTTCGCATAAGGTTGACGGCTGCCCAATGCACGTCAGAAGGGGGCCTCGGTGGCCGCGCAGGATGCCGCTGTCGATTCGTTGCGGGACCGGGAAATCGGTGTCGAGCAGGAACATCTCGACCGTGTGTACCACCGCCTTGAGGAGAAGATCCACGAGGCGGAATTTCTCATGCATGACGCCGTCAAGCGCGGCCAGGTCGGTACCCCGGGAGCGCTCGCCGAGCGCGACGCCCAGGTGTTCCGGGCCGGAATCCACCTCAACCGGCTGAACAGCGAGTTCGAGGACTTCCTCTTCGGAAGGATCGATCTGCTGCTCGGCAAGGACGGCGAACGCGGCCCGGACGGCGCGTACACCTCCGTCGAACCCGCCGACGACGCCGTCCGCGACGACAACTCGGCCGATATCGCGGAGACGCTGCACATCGGCCGGATCGGGGTCCTCGACTCCGACTACGCGCCGCTGGTCATCGACTGGCGCGCCCCGGCCGCCGCACCGTTCTACCGCTCGACGCCGAAGGAACCCGGCAGGGTCGTACGCCGCCGGGTCATCCGCTCCAAGGGCCGCAAGGTCCTCGGCGTCGAGGACGACCTGATGCGCCCCGAGCTGACCGCTTACCTGGGCGGCGACAAGCTGCCCGTCATCGGCGACGGTGCCCTGATGGCGGCGCTCGGACAGGCCCGCAGCCACACCATGCGGGACATCGTCTCCTCCATCCAGGCCGAACAGGACCTGGTGATCCGGGCCCCCGCCGCCTCCGTCACCGAGGTCTCCGGCGGCCCCGGCACCGGCAAGACGGCCGTCGCCCTGCACCGTGCCGCGTACCTCCTCTACCAGGACCGGCGGCGTTACGCGGGCGGCATCCTCGTCGTCTCGCCGACCCCGCTCCTGGTCGCGTACACCGAGGGCGTGCTGCCCTCGCTGGGCGAGGAGGGGCAGGTCGCGATCCGCGCGGTCGGCTCGCTCTCCGACGAGGCGGCCGGCGTCGAGGGCGCCACCACCTACGACGAGCCCGCCGTCGCCCGGATCAAGGGCTCATCGCGGATGCTCCAGGTGCTGCGCAAGGCGTCCCGCGGCGCGCTGGAACAGCCCGGCACCTCCCGCAGGGCGGCGGCGGACCGGGACGGCCAGCTGTCCTTCGGCGACGCGGCGGACGGAGCGGACGGAGCCGGCGACCGGGCCCCCGCCACCCCGACCCGGCTGCGGGTCGTCGCGTTCGGCGCCCGCGTCGAGCTGAACGCCGACGAGCTGCACCGCATCCGGCAGTCCGTCCTCGGCGGCACCGCGCCGGTCAACCTGCTGCGCCCGCGCGCCCGCAGGATGCTCCTGGACGCCCTGTGGAACAAGTCCTCGGGCCGGGGCCGCTACACCGACCCCGAGCTCGCCGCCGAACTGCGCTCCTCCTTCGACGAGGACGTCTCCACCGAGACGGACTTCCTCGACTTCCTGAACGCCTGGTGGCCCGAGCTCACCCCGCGCGGGGTGCTCGCCGCGATGGCCGACGAGAAGCGGCTCGGCCGCTGGGCCCGCCGGGTCCTCAACCAGGGCGAGGTGCGCCGCTTCGCCCGCTCCCTGAAGCGGCTCGACCGCGACGGGAACGGGCCGCTGTCCGTGCACGACGTGGCCATCCTCGACGAGCTGCAGATGCTGCTCGGCACACCGCACCGGCCGAAGAAGAAGCGCGAACTCGACCCGCTGGACCAGCTCTCCGGTCTGGAGGAGCTGATGCCGCAGCGCGAGGAGACCCAGCGCGAGCGCGCCGAGCGGCTGGCGGCGGAGCGTACGGAGTACGCGCACGTCATCGTCGACGAGGCGCAGGACCTCACGCCCATGCAGTGGCGGATGGTCGGCCGCCGCGGCAGGCACGCCACCTGGACGATCGTCGGGGACCCGGCGCAGTCCTCCTGGTCGGACCCGGACGAGGCCGCCCGCGTGCGCGACGAGGCGCTCGGCAACCGGCCGCGCCGCCGCTTCACCCTCACCGTCAACTACCGCAACCCGGCGGAGATCGCCGAGCTGGCCTCCAAGGTCCTGGCGCTGGCGATGCCCGGCATGGAGTCACCGGCCGCGGTCCGCTCCACCGGCGTGAAGCCGCGCTTCGAGACCGTACGGGACGGCGATCTGGCCGCCTCGGTGCGCGAGGAGGCGCGGCGGCTGCTCGCCGAGGTCGACGGCACGGTGGGTGTGGTCGTCGCGATGAACCGCCGGGCCCAGGCCCGCGGCTGGCTCGCCGAGCTCGGCGAGCGGGTGGTGGCGCTGGGCAGCCTGGAGGCGAAGGGCCTGGAGTACGACGCCACGGTGGTCGTCTCGCCCGCGGAGATCGCGGACGAGTCCCCGGCCGGCCTGCGGGTGCTGTACGTGGCGTTGACGCGTGCGACGCAGCAGCTGACGGTGGTCTCGGGGGAGCGGGACCTGCCCGACGAGGACGGTGTCCCGGACCTGTTGAGGGACTGAGACGGGGCCGGGCGGGGGCGGCGAGGACCTGGGGCCTGTCCGGCGGATCAGGGTCGGACAGGGCCCGGGGCCGCTCGGGGCGGACTGTTTTCGGGTCAACCTGTGCTGTGGGGAATCACTTCTTCGGGGTCTTTGTTAGCCTGGTGTCGGCACCGGCTCGATCCAAGCCCCCGGGCCCAACCTTCGTCGCTACGAGCGACCACTTGCCGCGAGGCGAGCATGGCGGGTCGGTGCCGTTCGACCAAGAAGACAGACCCGCGTCACCTTCCGGTGGCGCGGGTCTGTTCTTGTTTGCGGAGTCCGTTCGCGCGCAGGGGGCGCCCCCGTTCCCGCGCAGGGGGCGCCCCGCCTCTCCGCGATGGCCGGTACCGAATCCGGCCGGGGCCGGTTGGGGGTTCCGCTGAAGCGGTCATATCTCGTATGGTGGAAAGTGCTTTCCGAAGAGTGGCAGTCATTACCGGCTACCGGCCAGTAGGTGCGACGATCGGGAAGCGTGTCCGAGGCGAGCGCCCCGGTCACGCGGCAATGAAGCTAAGGAAAGCGAAGGACTCGGCCATGGCAACGGCGCCCAGCGTCTCGTACTCGATGACGGTCAGGCTGGAGGTGCCCGCGAGCGGCACAGCGGTCTCCCAGCTCACCACGGCCGTGGAGTCCTCCGGCGGATCGGTCACCGGCCTCGACGTGACCGCTTCCGGTCACGAGAAGCTGCGGATCGACGTCACCATCGCGGCCACCTCCACCTCGCACGCGGACGAGATCGTCGAGGGCCTGCGCGGCATCGAGGGTGTCGTCCTGGGCAAGGTCTCCGACCGTACGTTCCTGATGCACCTCGGCGGCAAGATCGAGATGGCGTCCAAGCACCCCATCCGCAACCGTGACGATCTCTCGATGATCTACACCCCGGGCGTGGCCCGGGTCTGCATGGCCATCGCCGAGAACCCCGAGGACGCCCGCCGCCTCACCATCAAGCGCAACTCCGTCGCAGTTGTGACGGACGGCTCCGCCGTGCTCGGTCTCGGCAACATCGGCCCGATGGCCGCCCTCCCGGTGATGGAGGGCAAGGCGGCCCTCTTCAAGCGGTTCGCCGGCATCGACGCCTGGCCGATCTGCCTGGACACCCAGGACACCGACGCCATCGTCGAGATCGTCAAGGCCATCGCCCCCGGCTTCGCGGGCATCAACCTGGAGGACATCTCCGCCCCCCGCTGCTTCGAGATCGAGGCACGGCTGCGCGAGGCCCTGGACATCCCGGTCTTCCACGACGACCAGCACGGCACCGCGATCGTCGTCCTGGCTGCGTTGACCAACGCGCTTCGCGTGGTGGGCAAGGGAATCGGGGATGTACGGGTCGTCATGTCCGGAGCCGGAGCGGCCGGCACGGCCATCCTGAAGCTCCTCATCGCCGCCGGCGTCAAGCACGCCGTCGTCGCCGACATCCACGGTGTGGTGCACGCCGGCCGTGAGGACCTCGTCTCCGCCGACGCCGACTCGCCGCTGCGCTGGATCGCCGACAACACCAACCCGGAGTCCATGACCGGCACCCTCAAGCAGGCCGTCGTGGGCGCCGACGTCTTCATCGGTGTCTCCGCCCCGAACGTGCTGGACGGCGCCGATGTCGCCGCCATGGCCGACGGTGCGATCGTGTTCGCGCTCGCGAACCCGGACCCCGAAGTGGACCCGGCAATCGCACGTCAGACGGCGGCAGTTGTCGCCACCGGGCGTTCCGACTTCCCGAACCAGATCAACAACGTGCTGGTCTTCCCGGGTGTCTTCCGCGGCCTGCTGGACGCTCAGTCCCGCACCGTCAACACGGAGATGATGCTCGCCGCGGCGCGCGCCCTCGCCGACGTGGTCGCCGAGGACGAGCTGAACGCGAACTACATCATCCCGTCGGTCTTCAACGACCGGGTCGCGGGCGCGGTCGCCGGCGCCGTCCGGGACGCCGCGAGGGCGGCCGGCGGCACCGCGAAGGCCTCGGGCGACCTCGGCTGACCCGCCTCCGTCGGCAGGACCCGGCAGGCCTCCTGCCGGCGTCGTCCGCGCCCCCGGCGCCGCACGTCGGTCCGGACTACGGCGCGTCGCGGGTCGCGGCGCCCCAAACGCCCCTTTAGGGTGGGCGGGCGGCGCGTCCCGCCGAGGCCCGCAACCGCTGCGGAACGCTTTCGGAGAGTCGACGGAACGTCACCACGAAGAGGCGCTGGTGCTTTTCGTGTGACTCCGGAGGGTGCCGGATTGGCGTTACCGCCGCAGGTGGGGGCAGGATGCGTAATCGGGCGCGAGGGTCTGACGACAGACCCGGGTCCGGGGACTGTCCGAGGGCCCTGGCAGCATCGGCTTCGATCTCACGCCTCACAGGCAAGAAGAACACGGGAGTAACAACATGAACCGCAGTGAGCTGGTGGCCGCCCTGGCCGACCGCGCCGAGGTGACTCGCAAGGACGCCGACGCCGTGCTGGCCGCCCTCGCCGAGACCGTCGGTGAGATCGTCGCCAAGGGCGACGAGAAGGTCACCATCCCCGGCTTCCTGACCTTCGAGCGCACCCACCGTGCCGCTCGCACCGCTCGTAACCCGCAGACCGGCGACCCGATCAACATCCCGGCCGGCTACAGCGTGAAGGTCTCCGCGGGCTCCAAGCTCAAGGAAGCCGCCAAGGGTAAGTAAGCCCCACAGGCGCGACGAAGGGCGGTCACCCCACCAGGGTGACCGCCCTTCGGTGTACCGGCCCGAGAGGCCCCGTTCTGGGCCTCTACGGCCCGGTATCGAGGGGCCGGGGCCCGGTCGGCAAGGAAACGGGGGCCCGGGGCAGCGCCCCGAACCCCCGTCAGCAGCCGTCCGGCGCCCGGTCTCAGACCAGCGCCCCGCCCGGCAGCTCCACCTTCGCGCCCAGCTTCTCCAGCTTGTCCATGAAGTTCTCGTAGCCGCGGTTGATCAGGTCGATGCCGTGCACCCGCGACGTGCCCTGCGCCGCCAGCGCGGCGATCAGGTACGAGAAACCGCCGCGCAGGTCCGGGATGACCAGATCCGCGCCCTGCAGCTTCGTCGGCCCGGACACGACCGCCGAGTGCAGGAAGTTGCGCTGGCCGAAGCGGCAGTCGGAGCCGCCCAGGCACTCGCGGTAGAGCTGGATGTGCGCGCCCATCTGGTTGAGCGCCGAGGTGAAGCCGAGCCGCGACTCGTACACCGTCTCGTGGACGATGGACAGGCCCGAGGCCTGCGTCAGCGCCACCACCAGCGGCTGCTGCCAGTCGGTCTGGAAGCCGGGGTGCACGTCCGTCTCCAGGGCGATGGCGTTCAGCGCGCCGCCCGGGTGCCAGAAGCGGATGCCCTCGTCGTCGATCTCGAAGGCGCCGCCGACCCGGCGGAAGGTGTTGAGGAACGTCATCATCGAGCGCTGCTGTGCGCCCCGTACGTAGATGTTGCCCTCGGTGGCCAGCGCCGCGGACGCCCAGGAGGCCGCCTCCAGGCGGTCCGGGATCGCCCGGTGCGTATAACCGTCCAGCCGGTCGACACCGGTGATCCGGATCGTCCGGTCGGTGTCCATCGAGATGATCGCGCCCATCTTCTGCAGTACGCAGATGAGGTCCTCGATCTCCGGCTCCACGGCCGCGTTGGACAGCTCGGTGACGCCCTCGGCGAGTACCGCCGTCAGCAGCACCTGCTCGGTGGAGCCCACCGACGGGTACGGCAGCCGGATCTTCGTGCCGCGCAGCCGCTGCGGGGCCTCCAGGTACTGCCCGTCCGCCCGCTTCTCGATGGTCGCGCCGAACTGCCGCAGCACGTCGAAGTGGAAGTCGATCGGCCGGCCGCCGATGTCGCAGCCGCCGAGCCCCGGGATGAACGCGTGGCCGAGCCGGTGCAGCAGCGGGCCGCAGAAGAGGATCGGGATGCGCGACGAGCCCGCGTGGGCATCGATGTCGGCGACGTTCGCGCTCTCCACATGGGTCGGGTCCAGGATGAGCTCGCCCGGCTCGTCACCGGGCCGGACCGTCACACCGTGCAGCTGCAGCAGCCCCCGGACCACCCGCACGTCGCGGATGTCGGGCACGTTGCGCAGTCGGCTGGGCCCGCTGCCGAGCAGCGCGGCGACCATTGCCTTCGGCACCAGGTTCTTGGCGCCTCTGACGCGGATCTCGCCCTCGAGCGGGGTTCCGCCGTGGACAAGCAGGACATCGTCTGTGCCGGTCATGAATCTCGCGTTCCGGAGTGGTCGGGCAGGGGGCCAAACGAAAGAGTAATGGCCCACTGCCCCCATTCCGTAAGAGAACAGGGGGTGTACGAACGTCATGAATCCGCCACAACACGCTCTGCTCTCCAGATCTTGCGGAGGGTTACCGTCCGCATGGTTCTCCGGAATGCGCGCTCCCCGTGCACCCGTGCGCCCTGAGCTGCGCCGCGGCCCATCCGGGGACCGGGCGGCCCACTTGGTCCCCGCAAGGAGCGAAGATGCGGGATCATTTCTGCCATGACCGAGGTGTCCTCGCTCACAGGGCGACTGCTCGTGGCCACACCCGCGCTCGCGGACCCGAATTTCGACCGCGCGGTGGTGCTGCTCCTCGACCACGACGAGGAGGGCTCACTCGGTGTGGTCCTGAACCGCCCGACCCCGGTCGGCGTGGTCGACATCCTCACGCCCTGGGCCGGCCTGACCGGCGAACCG
Organism: Streptomyces sp. NPDC059832; assembly: GCF_042731715.1. Taxonomy (NCBI): domain Bacteria; kingdom Bacillati; phylum Actinomycetota; class Actinomycetes; order Kitasatosporales; family Streptomycetaceae; genus Streptomyces; species Streptomyces sp. NPDC059832. The sequence goes on from NZ_JBHWIY010000002.1 coordinate 96,891, forward strand.
GACGTCGTCTTCCAGGGCGGCCCGGTCTCGCTCGACTCGGCGCTCGGCGTGGCCGTCATCCCCGGCGACGAGGGGCCGCTCGGCTGGCGCCGGGTGTACGGGGCGATCGGCCTGGTGGACCTGGAGGCGCCGCCGGAGCTGCTGGCCGCGGCGCTCGGCTCGCTGCGGATCTTCGCCGGGTACGCGGGCTGGGGACCCGGTCAGCTGGAGACCGAACTGACCGAGGGCGCCTGGTACGTGGTCGAGTCCGAGCCCGGGGACGTCTCCTCCCCGCGCCCGGAACACCTCTGGCGCGCGGTCCTGCGCCGTCAGCGCAGCGAACTGGCGATGATCGCCACGTATCCGGACGACCCTTCGCTGAACTGAAGCTCCGGGCTGTCGGTACCCTTGGCGGTTATGAGCACTCTTGAGCCCGAGCGCGGGGCAGGTACCGGAACCCTCGTGGAGCCGACGCCGCAGGTGTCGAACGGCGACGGCGACCACGAGCGCTACGCCCATTACGTCCAGAAGGACAAGATCATGGCGAGTGCCCTGGAGGGCACCCCCGTGGTCGCACTGTGCGGGAAGGTCTGGGTGCCGGGGCGCGACCCCAAGAAGTACCCGGTCTGTCCCATGTGCAAGGAGATCTACGAGTCCATGGGCGCCGGTGGCGACAAGGACAAGGGCAAGGGCGGCAAGGACAAGAAGTAGTCCGGAGCCGTCCGGCGACCACTGCTTCGGGCCCCCGGGGCGCGCGTTGAAGCGCGCCCCGGGGGCCCTTTGCGTTGCACGGACTGCTTCCCCGGGTCACAGAGTGGTAGAGACCACTTGTCGGCGTCTGCGTGCGCACCTACTCTCCTGCCAGTTGTGCAGAACGAAACGCATGTTGCGTATGTTGCAACGCCTACCGGTAAGGGGTTCACGGATGAAGCTGTCTGCCCGAATTGCCGCCCCGGCCGCGGCGCTTGTGCTGGCGGGTCTCACCGCCACCGCCTGTGCGCCGCAGACCTCCGACACCGGAGCCAAGGGGGACGAGAAGACCGGCACGCTGCGGGTCTGGCTGTTCCAGGAAGTCGGCAACAAGCCCAAGGAGCAGGTCGTCGACGCGGCGGTCGCCGACTTCGAGAAGGCCCACAGGGACGCGGAGGTCGAGATCGAGTACATACCGGTCGACACCCGGGCGCAGCGCATCAAGGCGGCGTTCAACGACCCCAAGAGCGCCCCGGACCTCATCGAGTACGGCAACACCGACACCGCCGGATACGTCAAGGACGGCGGACTCGCCGATGTGAGCGCCGAGTTCGCCGCCTGGGACGAGGCCAAGGACACCGACCCGACCGCCAAGCAGTCCGTGACGGTCGGCGGCAAGATCTACGGAGCCCCGCTCTTCGTCGGTGTACGGGCGCTGTACTACCGCACGGACGTCTTCGAGCAGCTGGGGATCGAGGCCCCCAAGTCCCAGGCCGAGCTGATCTCCACCGCGAAGAAGATCCACAAGAAGAAGCCGGACCTGTACGGACTGGCGGTCGGCGGCGCGTACACCTACGGCGCGATGCCGTTCATCTGGGCGGCCGGCGGCGAACTCGCCGACGAGAGCGGCGGTACGTACCAGGCGGCCATCAACAGCGACAAGGCCCGCAAGGGCATCGAGGCCTACACCTCGCTCTTCGGCGACGACAACTGTCCGGCCGCCAAGTGCGCGGTCATGGGCGGCAACGCGACCGTCACCGCGTTCGCCTCCGGCAAGGCCGCCATGGCGATCGGCGGCGACTTCAGCCACACGGCCGTCGAGGCGGGGTCGGTGAAGGGCAAGTACGCGGTGGTGCCGCTGCCCGGTGTCGCCGAGGGCTCCGTCGCCCCCGCGTTCGCGGGCGGGAACAACATCGGCGTACTGAAGAGCAGCTCGCACCGCACCCTCGCCGTGGACCTGATGAAGTCCCTGACCGGCAAGCGGACGCAGACGAAGATGTTCGACGCGATGGGTTTCCTCCCGACGTACACCGACGTGCGGGCCGCGGCCGCGAAGAAGGAGCCGTTCGTCGAGCCGTTCGTCAAGACGCTCGGCGCGGGGGCGAAGTTCGTCCCGGCCTCGCCCGGCTGGGGCCGGATCGACTCCTCGCTGGTCCTGCCGACGATGTTCCAGGAGATCGTCAGCGGCCGTAAGGACGTGGCGAAGGCCTCGGACGACGCGGCGAAGAAGATGGACGCCGCGTTCGCCGACGCGGGCTGATCATGACCGCGAACAGTACGGCGTACAAAGCGCCCGGCGCGTCCGGAGCGGGCGGCACGTCGGGAGCGGGCGGCACGTCGGGAGCGGGCGGCACCTCCACCCGCCCGCTCCGGCGGCGCCGCCCTGCCTCGCCCGCGCGCCGCTCCGGCTGGACCCCCTGGCTCTATCTCCTGCCCGCACTCGTCCTCCTCGGCGGGCTGCTCGTCTACCCGATCTGTCAACTCGGTCTGATCTCCTTCCTGGAGTACACCCAGGCCCAGGTCAGCGGCGGTGAACCGACCACCTTCCAGGGGTTCGGGAACTACGCGACGCTCTTCGGCGACAGCCAGTTCTGGCAGGTGCTCCTGGCGACCGTGGTCTTCGCCGCCACCTGCGTACTGGCCACCCTGCTCGTCGGCTGCACGCTCGCCGTCCTGCTGACCCGCATCCGGGCCCTGCCGCGGCTCGCGCTGATGATGGCCGCGCTCGGCGCCTGGGCGACCCCGGCGATCACCGGGTCCACCGTCTGGGTGTTTCTCTTCGACCCGGACTTCGGCCCGGTCAACCGGGTGCTGGGGCTGGGCGACTTCTCCTGGACGTACGGGCGCTACAGCGCCTTCGCCCTGGTGCTCCTGGAAGTCCTGTGGTGCTCGTTCCCGTTCGTCATGGTGACGGTGTACGCGGGCATCCGGGCGATCCCCACCGAGGTGCTGGAGGCGGCGGCGCTGGACGGTGCCTCGCAGTGGCGGATCTGGCGGTCGGTCATGGCCCCGATGCTGCGGCCGATCCTCGTCGTCGTCACCATCCAGTCGATCATCTGGGACTTCAAGGTCTTCACCCAGATCTACGTCATGACCAACGGCGGCGGCATCGCCGGCCAGAACCTGGTGCTCAACGTGTACGCCTACCAGAAGGCGTTCGCGTCCTCGCAGTACAGCCTCGGCTCGGCGATCGGCGTCGTGATGCTGGTGATCCTGCTGGCCGTCACGCTCGTCCATCTGCGCCTGGTGCGGCGCCAGGGGGAGGAACTGTGAGCGCGCGGAGCATGCTGCGCATCCGCCGGCCCGGCCGGCTGGCCGCCGAGGCCGCGGCCCTGCTGATCGCCGCCGCGGTCGCCTTCCCGCTGTACTGGATGGTGCTCTCCGCCCTCAAACCGGCCGGCGAGATCCAGTCCACCGACCCCCGCCCGTGGACGCTGTCGCCGTCCCTGGACTCGTTCCGCCGGGTCTTCGAACAGAACGACTTCGGGCGGTACTTCCTCAACAGCCTGCTGGTCGCCGGGACGGTCGTCATCGCCTCCGCGCTGATCGCCTTCCTGGCGGCGACGGCGGTGACCCGGTTCAGGTTCCGCTTCCGCACCACGCTGCTGATCATGTTCCTGGTCGCGCAGATGGTGCCGGTCGAGGCGCTGACCATCCCGCTGTTCTTCCTGATGCGGGACTTCGGCCAGCTGAACACGCTCGGCTCGCTGATCCTGCCGCACCTCGCCTTCTCGCTGCCGTTCGCGATCTGGATGCTGCGTGGCTTCGTCAAGGCCGTACCGGACGCGCTGGAGGAGGCCGCGTACATCGACGGGGCGAGCCGCACCCGCTTCCTGTGGCAGATCCTCTTCCCGCTGGTCTTCCCCGGCCTCGTGGCGACCAGCGTCTTCTCGTTCATCTCCACCTGGAACGACTTCCTGTTCGCGAAGTCGTTCATCATCAGCGACACCTCCCAGTCGACGCTTCCCATGGCGCTGCTGGTCTTCTTCAAACCCGATGAGAACGACTGGGGAGGGATCATGGCAGCCTCGACGGTGATGACCATTCCCGTGCTGGTCTTCTTCGTACTCGTACAGCGCCGCCTGGTCTCCGGACTCGGCGGAGCGGTAAAGGACTGACGCCATGGACATGGACATGGACCCGACCACCGACCGGACTGCCGCCCCGATCGCCGACCTGATTCCGGCACCCGTGCGTGTCGGTGGTGAAGGGCGGTGCGGCTTCCGGCTCGACCCGTCCACCACCATCACGGCGGCCCCCGGCACGGAGAGCACCGAACGCTGGCTGCGTACCACGCTCGGCGCCGCCTTCGGCCTGCCGCTCGCCCCGCAGCCGGCTGCCGCGGGCGGCGAGCCCGCCCCGAGCGGCCGGCCCGCCGCGAACACCGTCCGGCTGGCCATCGACCCGGCACTGGAGCCGGAGGGCTACCGCCTGAGCACCGGCACCGGCGGGAGCGTCGAGATCACCGGAGGCAGCCCCGCCGGGGTCTTCTGGGGCGCGCAGACCCTCCGTCAGCTCCTGGGCCCCGAAGCCTTCCGCCGAGCGCCCGTCAGCCCCGGCGCGCGGCGCACGATCCCCTTCACGGACATCGAGGACAGCCCCCGCTTCGCCTGGCGCGGCATGATGCTCGACGTGGCACGGCACTTCATGCCCAAGGACGACGTCCTGCGCTATCTCGACCTCCTCGCCGCGCACAAGCTGAACGTCTTCCACTTCCACCTCACCGACGACCAGGGCTGGCGCATCGAGATCAAGCGCTACCCGCGGCTCACCGGGATCGGCTCCTGGCGGCCCCGCACCAAGCACGGCCACCGGGCGTCCGAGCTGTGGGACGAGACCCCGCACGGCGGCTACTACACGCAGGACGACATCCGCGAGATCGTCGCGTACGCCGCCGAGCGGCATATCCGCGTCGTCCCCGAGATCGACGTACCGGGCCACTCGCAGGCCGCCATCGCCGCGTACCCCGAACTGGGCAACACCGACGTCATCGACACCACCACCCTCTCCGTCTGGGACACCTGGGGCATCAACGCGAACGTACTCGCCCCCACTGACAACACCCTGCGCTTCTTCGAAGGCGTCCTCGAAGAGGTGCTCGACCTCTTCCCCGCCGCCACCTCGCCGTTCATCCACATCGGCGGCGACGAATGCCGCAAGGACCAGTGGAAGGAGTCGCCGGTCGCCCAGGCCCGGATCGACGAATTCGGCCTGGCCAACGAGGACGAGCTGCAGTCCTGGATCATCCGGCACTTCGACACCTGGCTCACCGCCCGCGGACGCCGGCTGATCGGCTGGGACGAGATCCTGGAGGGCGGCCTCCCGGCGGGCGCCGCCGTGTCGTCCTGGCGGGGTTACGGCGGAGGCATGGCCGCCGCCGAGGCCGGCCACGACGTCGTCATGTGCCCGGAGCAGCACGTGTACCTGGACCACCGTCAGGACGGCGGCCCCGACGAGCCGATGCCCATCGGCTTCGTCCGCACCCTGGAGGACGTCTACCGCTTCGAACCCGTGCCGGCGGGCCTCTCCGAGGAGGCGGCCCGTCACATCCTGGGCACCCAGGCCAATGTCTGGACCGAGGTGATGCAGAACCGGGCCCGCGTCGACTACCAGGTCTTCCCGCGCCTCGCGGCGTTCGCGGAGGTCGCCTGGTCGCCGCTGCCCGCCTCCGGCGACCGGGACTTCGCGGGCTTCGAGCGCCGAATGACCACGCACTACGCCCGGCTTGACGCCCTCGGTGTCGACTACCGGCCGCCGAGTGGTCCGTTGCCCCGGCAGCAGCGCCCCGGTGTGCTGGGACGACCCATCGACGGCGCGCCGCCGAACGTGTGATCCCGACCGCACCCGGACTCCGGCCGGCGCACCCCGAAGCGGGCGTGCCGGCCGGCAGTTTTTTGTCCGGAACTCGCCCTGCCGGAACTCGCCCTGCCGGAACGGAACACCGCAACGGCCACCGCAACGGAACAATCGACGGCAAGGCGTGGCGAAGAGTCACAATTCACACTCCGCGCCGAAGCGGACCGAAGCAGGCCGAAACGGGAACATTCCCCTGATCAGGGATGGATGCGCCCTTCGCGGACCCTCGCGTCGGTCCGATCCGAAGATGTGCCAGAGTTGCCACGTCCAGGCTTTGAGCACGTACCGTACGGCGAAACAGCCGGACAGCCGGGACACCGGGAAGGGGCAGCTGGGTTGACCACGCACGCACCGCAGGCGACGCAGTCCGTGACGCTGCCGGCCTCGCTCGACGAGGCCGTGGCGGCGCTCGGCGCCATGCCCGCCGCCGTTCCCGTGGCAGGCGGTACAGACCTGATGTCGGCCGTCAACAAGGGGCTGCTGCGCCCCTCCGGCCTGGTCGGCCTCGGCCGGATCAGCGAGCTGCGCGGCTGGCACTACCAGGACGGCCACGCCCTGCTCGGCGCCGGACTCACCCACGCACGCATGGGGCGGCCCGACTTCGCCGCCCTCATCCCCGCGCTGGCCGCCTCGGCACGCGCCGCGGGCCCGCCCCAGATCCGTAACGCCGGAACGCTCGGCGGCAACATCGCCACCGCGGCCCCGACCGGCGACGCCCTGCCGGTGCTCGCCGCGCTGGAGGCCGAGCTGGTCATCGCGGGTCCGGGCGGCGCCCGCCGCGAGATTCCGGTCTCGCACCTGCTGGCCGGCCGCGACATGCTCGAACCCGCCGAACTCATCGGCTTCGTCCGGGTCCCGCTGCTGCACGCCCCCCAGGTCTTCCTGAAGGCCACCGGCCGCACCGGTCCCGGCCGGGCCACCGCATCCGTCGCGATCGTCCTGGACCCGGCCCGGCGCGGGGTGCGCTGCGCGGTGGGCGCCATCGCGCCGATGCCGCTGCGGCCGCTGGAGGCCGAGCGCTGGATCGCCTCACTGATCGACTGGGACGGCGAACGGGGCCTGGCTCCCGACGCGCTGGCCGCCTTCGGCGAGTACGTCGCCGCGGCCTGCATCCCGGACCAGGTACCGCCCGCCGACGGGGGAGAGGCGCCACCGCTGCCCCCCGCCGTACTGCATCTGCGGCGGACCGTCGCCGCGCTGGCCCGACGCGCGCTGGGGAGGGCACTGTCGTGAGCAACGAGGACCACAACGAACAGCACGGGCAGCAGGAGCACCTGCAGCACGGGAGCTGGCAGCCGACGCCGCAGGGCGGCGAGTACGACGCCGAGGCGACCGCCTTCGTCCACCTGCCGCCGGAGGACCTGGCGAACATCCCGCTGGCCGCGCCCGGCCAGGGCTACGTACCGCCGATGATCCTGCCGCTGACACCGGCGGCCGGGCTCGACCCGTCGGCCACGGGCAGCTGGGTCGTGCAGACGCAGAGCCAGCAGGAGCGCGGCACGGCAGCGGAGCAGCCGGCACCCGGGACGGTGCACTGGCCGGACCCGAACCAGCAGCAGGGCCCGTACGACTACGGGTACGAGTACCAGCAGTCCCCTGATGGGCCTCAGGCCCCTCAGGCCCCTCACGATCCGTTCTCGCAGGAGCAGTACCGGGAGACGTCGGCGGCCACGGGCCAGTGGAACTTCACCGAGTCCACGGAGTTCGGCGTCCACACCGGTCAGGCCGGTCAGGCCGGTCAGGCCGGTCAGGCAGGTCAGGACGGTCAGGCCGGTCAGGCAGGTCAGGACGGTCAGGCCGACCACGTGGGTCACGTGGGGCACGTGGGGCACGTGGGCCAAGCCGACCAGGCTGACCACGCCGGTCACACCGGCCACGCCAGCCACTCCAACCATGATGGCCACACCGGCCACTCCAACCATGATGGCCACACCGGTCAGTGGACGATCCCGGTCGCCGACGGTGATCTCCCGGAGGAGTCCGGCGAGTTCGCCGCCTCGGCCCTGGCTGCCCAGTGGTACGGGGACCGCACTCCGCCGGCCACGCTGCCGGGCGGGGCGCCCGCACCGTGGGCGACGCAGCAGCCCACCGCGGAGCCCGGTCCTGAGCCCGAGCTCGTGGTGGAACCGGCGCCCCCGGCCGATATCGAGCCGGAGCACGCGCCGGGAGCCGAATTCGAGCAGGCCCCCGAGGCGGCACGGGTCCCCGAAGCAGCACCGGAGACGGAGCCCGTCGAGGACGGCTCCGTATCCGTCCCCGGAGCGGACCTCGCGCAGGGGACGGCCCCCGCCATCGCCCCCGGCACCGCCCCGGCCACCGCCGCGGGCGAGGCTCCCTCCGAGCATCCGGCGGAGGCCGCGCCCGAGCCGTACCCGGCCGCACAGCCACCGGAGACGGCCCTCGACGAGTCGCACGAAGTCGCCGCCGACACCGCCGCCGACACCGCCACCGAGTTCCCGGAATCCGGGCCGCCCGACACCGGCACCCCGGAATCCCAACCGTCAGACTCCCGACCGGCCGAGTCCCAGCCGCCAGATTTCCCGCCGGTCGAACCCGAGCCGGTCGAACCCGAGCCGGTCGAAGCCGGGCGGGCCGATTCCGAGCAGGCCGATTCCGAGCAGGCCGATACCGGGCTGCTCGGCGCCCCCAGCGATCACCCCGCCGCCTCCTACGTCCTGCATGTGAACGGCGCCGACCGCCCCGTCACCGACGCCTGGATCGGCGAGTCGCTCCTCTACGTGCTCCGTGAGCGCCTCGGCCTCGCCGGTGCCAAGGACGGCTGCTCGCAGGGCGAGTGCGGCGCGTGCAACGTCCAGGTGGACGGCCGGCTGGTCGCCTCCTGCCTGGTCCCCGCGGCGACCGCGGCCGGCAGCGAGGTCCGTACGGTCGAGGGCCTCGCCGTGGACGGCGAGCCGTCCGACGTCCAGCGCGCCCTGGCCAAGTGCGGCGCCGTCCAGTGCGGCTTCTGCATCCCCGGCATGGCCATGACCGTCCACGATCTGCTGGAGGGCAACCACGCCCCCAGCGAGTTGGAGACGCGCCAGGCGCTCTGTGGGAACCTCTGCCGCTGTTCCGGCTACCGCGGCGTCCTCGACGCCGTCAACGAGGTCGTCGCAGGCCGCGAGGCGACCACCGACCCCGCCTCGTCGGACTCCACGTCCCCGGAGCCCGACGAGGCCCGCATCCCGCACCAGGCGGCCCCCGGCGCCGGTAGCGTCCAGTCGCACCCGCAGGACGGAGGCATGGCGTGAGCAACGACGCAGCCACCGCTGCCAACGCGACCAGCACACGGATCACCACCCCGGCGACCGAAGGCCCCGAGACCGAGCCGCCCGCACTCGGCCTGGGCGTCTCGCTGCCGCCCGCCGACGCGCGCGCCAAGACCGAGGGCACCTTCCCGTACGCCGCCGACCTCTGGGCCGAGGGCCTGCTCTGGGCGGCGGTCCTCCGCTCCCCGCACCCGCACGCCCGCATCCTGTCCATCGACACCTCGGCCGCCGTCGAGATGACGGGGGTACGGGCCGTCATCACGCACGAGGACATCCCGGGGGAGGGCTCGTACGGCCGCAGAGTCGTCGACCGCCCGGTCTTCGCCTCCGACCTGGTCCGCCACCACGGCGAGCCGATCGCCGCGGTCGCCGCCGACCATCCCGACACGGCCAGGCTCGCCGCCGCGGCCATCGCCGTCGAGTACGAGGTCCTCGAACCGGTCACCGACCCGGAGAAGGCCTTCGCCGCCGAACCGCTGCACCCCGACGGCAATCTGATCCGCCACATCCCGCTGCGCTACGGGGACCCGGACGCCACCGGCGAGGTCGTCGTCGAGGGCCTGTACCGCATCGGCCGTCAGGACCCGGCCCCGATCGGTGCCGAGGCCGGACTCGCCGTGCCCCGTCCCGACGGCGGGGTGGAGATCTACACCGCCTCCACCGACCCGCACACCGACCGCGATCTCGCCGCCGCCTGCTTCGGTCTCGAACCGGACCGGGTGAAGGTCGTCGTCACGGGTGTCCCCGGCGCGACCGGCGACCGCGAGGAACCCGGCTTCCAGCTTCCGCTCGGCCTGCTCGCCCTGCGCACCGGCTGCCCGGTCAAACTGGCCGCCACCCGCGAGGAGTCCTTCCTCGGCCACTCCCACCGCCACCCGACGCTGCTGCGCTACCGCCACCACGCGGACGCCGACGGGCGGCTGGTGAAGGTCGAGGCGCAGATCCTCCTCGACGCGGGCGCGTACGCCGACTCGTCGTCCGAGTCGCTGGCCGCGGCGGTCGCGTTCGCCTGCGGCCCGTACGTCGTCCCGCACGCGTTCATCGAGGGCTGGGCGGTCCGTACGAACAACCCGCCCTCGGGCCATGTGCGCGGCGAGGGCGCGATGCAGGTCTGCGCGGCGTACGAGGGCCAGATGGACAAGCTGGCCGCCAAGCTCGGCATCGACCCGGCCGAACTGCGCCTGCGCAACGCCCTGTCCACCGGCGACATCCTGCCCACCGGCCAGACGGTGACCTGCCCCGCACCTGTCTCCGAACTCCTCACCTCCGTACGGGACTTCCCCCTCCCCGCCCTCCCCAAGGACGCCCCGGAGGACGACTGGCTGCTGCCCGGCGGCCCCGAGGGCGCGGGCGAACCCGGTGCGGTGCGCCGAGGGGTCGGCTACGCGCTCGGCATGGTCCACATGCTCGGCGCGGAGGGCGCCGACGAGGTCTCCACGGCCACGGTCAGGGTCCACGACGGCATCGCCACGGTCATCTGCGCGGCGGTCGAGACGGGCCAGGGTTTCTCGACCCTCGCCCGCCAGGTCGTCCAGGAGACCCTGGGCATCGAAGAGGTCCACGTGGCGTCCGTCGACACCGACCAGCCCCCGGCGGGTCCGGCGACGCACGGCCGCCACACCTGGGTGTCGGCCGGGGCGGTGGAACGCGCCGCCAAGATGGTCCGCACCCAGCTCCTCCAGCCCCTGGCCCACAAGTTCGGCATGTCCACGGAGCTGCTGCAGATCGCCGACGGCAAGATCACCTCGTACGACGGTGTGCTGTCCACGACGGTCACGGAAGCGATGGACGGCAAGGAACTCTGGGCCACCGCCCAGTGCCGCCCCCATCCGACCGAACCCCTCGACGAATCCGGCCAGGGCGACGCCTTCGTCGGCCTCGCCTTCTGCGCGATCCGCGCGGTGGTGGACGTCGACATCGAACTCGGCTCCGTCCGGGTCGTGGAGATGGCGATTGCCCAGGACGTCGGCCGGATCCTCAACCCGTCCCAGCTGACGACCCGTATCGAGGCCGGCATCACCCAGGGCATCGGCGCCGCCCTCACCGAGAACCTCCGCAGCGCCCGCGGCCTGATCCGCCACCCCGACCTCACCGGCTACGCGCTCCCGACCGCCCTGGACGCACCCGAAATTCGCATCGTCAAACTCATCGAGGAGCGCGACGTGGTGGCCCCCTTCGGCGCCAAGCCCGCCTCGGCGATCCCCGTGGTGACGTCCCCGGCCGCAGTGGCCGCAGCCGTACGCGCAGCCACCGGCCGCCCGATAAACCGCCTCCCCATCAGACCCCAGGCGGCGGTGGCGGCCCCCAACTCCTGAGCCCCGCACGGATGGCGTGATCCGGGTTGCAGGTGCAACCCGGAGGTGCACCGTGTCACCCCTGCTGGCTAAGGTGAACCCCGAAGCGAAAAAAGGCTGTTGCCAATCGGGGGAGGGCACTGTGGGCCAGAGCGATCCGGGGGCGGAATCACAGGCGTACCCATGGGACGTCATCGGTGCCGTAGGAGCAGCCGGGGCGATCTCCCCGGGCGCCGCGAGCGAACTGTTCACCGAACTCTCGTCGTTCACGAAGTTCCGCGACCGCATCGACGGACTCCTCCACGACCTCAAGGCCTCTCCGGCTGGCCCTGGGAAGGTCGGCGAGGACACGATGGGGCGGGAGAAGTTCGGCGGGGGCAAGAAGGGGTGGGTGGAGGCCGAAACCCTCCACGGCTCGTACTCCAAGGTCATCAAGGAGCTGGAGGAGCTGTCCCAGCTGCTGTCCGACTCCATCGAGGGCATGAGTATCGCTGTCCTCGGAGCCCACAAGGGCTACGAGAACGTCGACTTGGATGTCCGAGATCGCATGCGCGCGATCCGGGGCAGCATGAATGCCCACCACAAGGCCGAGCAGAAGCACACGTCCGGTGGCGCTGACTTCTGACACCGACGTTGATGTGCTCTGCAGGCGGATGACGGGGACGGGGAGAGGGACGGCGTCATGGGTACGGATTTCGACAAAAAGACGCACGAAGAGATGCTGGAGTGGCTGGACCACGCCAGCAGCGGCGAGATCCAGGCCGCGGCGGATCGTCTCGTGGGAGCGGCTTCCGAGATCCGCAAGATCGCTGAGGACCTGAAGGTCCGCCCGCAGTGGGTGGAGTGGAAGGGCAAAGGGGCTGATGCATTCCGCACGTGGAGTGCGGATCTGGCCAATGCGACGCTGCGCCTCGGGGACTACAGCGAGGGCGTCTCCAAGTGGCTCAGCGAGGCGTCGAACGCGGTCGCGTCGGCGCAGGCGTCGATTCCCCGGACGGAGGCGGGTGCGCAGGCGAACCTGGAGGCGGCTCTCGCGGCACGGAACGATCCGGATACTTCGGCGGTTGCGAAGAAGTCCGCGGAGACGTTGATCGAGTCCGGAAAGAAGAACCGCGAAGAGGCGGCCGCGCAGATGCGGAGGCTGTCGCAGACGTACGCCTTCTCGTCGTCGCAGATGACTTCTCTGGAGAAGCCGGTGTTTCCGGCGATGCCGGAGTCCATGGCGCCGTACGCAACCCAGAAGCATGCAGGGGAAGAGGGCGGGCATGTCGGACCTGGATCTCCTGCCAGTGGTACGGCGCACGTCTTCGGACCAGGGCGCAGCGCTGAAGCACCAGTTGACGTGACCTCGCCCGTCAGGAGTGTGGGCATCTCCCCCCACACAGCGTCGCCCTCCGCCTCGAGACCGGTTGGCATGGGGATCGACGGGGTGGCCATGCTGCCGGAAACTCTGCCTCCGCCAGTCGCGAATCCAGTAGTGCCGCCAACCGGGCCAAGGCCTGACAGCCTTCCCTCGCTGACGCCGGCCATCATTCCGCCAGCTCCCAACATCAGCCCCTCCGCGCCACGCAGCACAAGTGGAGGAGGCAGGGCGACAGGTCTGCCACGTCCGTCAGTGTCTGCTCCGGGGGCGACTCCGCTGGGCCCCGGGCCGGTGGGTCGTGCCCCCGGGCCCAACGGGATCACCGGTGGCCGCGTTGTACCCCCAGGACCAGGGCGCTCTACTGTTGGCATTCCTCGTGGAACGGTCATCGGCAGCGAGAACACCCACGGCACAGCGCCCATGGGGCGCGCCCCAGGCATGGGCGGCGGCGTCGGTCCCGGAGTCTCTCCAAATGCAGGCGGCAGCGGTCGCCGACTGGCCGGGGAGGCGGGTGGCGTGGTTGGTGGTCGCCAACAGCAGGGCCACGGGACCACGCGCCCGTTCACTGCCGGAGGATCCGGCTTGGTGAGGGGCGGAGCCTCAAAAGGCTCGATGCGTAAAGGCTCTGGGGCGCACACGACAGGGCGAGATGAGAAAGGTGACCGGCCGGACTATCTGGTCGAAGACGATGAGACCTGGCAGCAAGGCAGTCGACGCGTTGTCCCGCCGGTCATCGACTGATCGACAACTAACTCACTAAGGACTCGGATGCGCATCAGGAACAGGGGACTCACACGGCGGCGAACGATGGTGTCGGCCGCACTGGGCCTACTCCTGATGGGTGGCTCTGCTGGGCCCGCCTTTGCCGACTCCACGCGTTCCATGCAGTGGCATCTCGATGCCATGAAAGCCGACGAGATATGGAAGACGAGTACGGGAAAGGGTGTCGTCGTTGCTGTGATCGACAGCGGTGTGGACCCGGAGAATCCCGATCTTTTGGGCCAGGTTCTCAAAGGAAAGGACCTGGCGCAGAATGCCCGAGGTGACGAGCATACAGACAATGACGGTCACGGCACTAGCATGGCAGGATTGATTGCAGGAACGGGGCAGAGCAACGGAGGAAATGGGGCCTTCGGGCTTGCGCCGGGATCCAAGATTCTCCCAATTCGCATGCCTGAACCTGGAGCCGGAGCTAATCAGGCAGAAGCTGACGAGCAATTCAACATGGCCGCCCCTGTGGCGATTCGGTATGCGGTTGAGCGCGGTGCAAAGGTCATCAATATTTCACTGGGCGCACAGGCGGGTTCACAGGCGCTCACAGATGCGGTGAAGTATGCACTCGACAAGGGATCGTTGATCTTTGCGGCGGCAGGTAACAGCGGTGAGGGGGCCAACCTGATCGAATATCCGGTTGGTACGCCTGGGGTCGTCGGCGTTGGCGCCCTCGGCCGCGACGCGAGGAAGACTGACGAGTCTCAGTACGGTCCGCAGATCGATTTCACGGCCCCTGGAATCAACATGGTCCACCCTTGCACAGGCGGAACACAGTTGTGCAAGACGAGCGGAACCAGCGACGCCACCGCCATTGCGTCCGCCTCTGCCGCCCTCATCTGGTCCAAGCATCCTGACTGGACCAACAACCAGGTCCTCCGCGTCATGCTGAACACAGCCGGCAAGCCGAAGAGTGGCGCGAAGCGTGACGACTACGTCGGATACGGTGCGGTCCGCCCCCGCATCGCCCTGAAGACCCCGGGCGACCCCGGCCCGCCCGACGTATACCCGCTCCCCGACCTCGCGGCGGCCGAAAGCCCGAGCCCCAGTCCTTCCGTCAAGCCCTCCAAGGCGACCGGGGGTTCAGCGGACGCCAACAAGCAGGGCGCAGCAGCCCCCGCTTCCGATGGCAGCAGCGGGAACACTGGTCTCTGGATCGGACTAGGCATTGGCGTGATCGCGCTAATCGGTGTAATCGCCGGTGTCTTGGTCGTTCGCTCTCGTCGGCGCTCCGATACCGCAGCCGCGTTGCCTGCGGCTACGTACGATCTTCCGAATCCCAACCCGCACCAGCCGACCACGCCACCTTACTTCGGGGCGCCTTCCACACTCCCTCCTGGATCCAACTCACCGCATGGCGGCCCTCCATATGGCGGGGAGCCGGGGCGCTGATTCCATGCGGAAATTCTTGCTGTTCCCGTGAGCCTTCAGTCGGCAGATGAGATTTGGCAGCAGGGCGGTCGACGGATCGACTGAGAATAGCGATCGTCCTTGGTTCAGGTATCCCATGGATCTCGGGATGGTTCCCTGCCCTCCTTGGCCCTGAGTACGCATACTCAGGGCCAAGGAGGACCCTGTGGTTAGCCTACGGATGTTCAAATTCTGAGGGGGTATGTATGTCCACACCGATCGGCGGCGGAACGCAGGGGTTCTGGATCGAACCAGGCGAGGTACGGAAAGCGGGTGACGCTGCACACAAGGTTGCCCAGGACATACCGGAAGACATCAAGGCTCTGTTCGTACCGACAGACGCGGCGGTCGCCGGGCTGGCCGGTTTTCAGTCCGCTCGAGCGATCGATGACTGTCTGGAAGCATGGACGAAGGCACTTCGTTCTTTGGCGGGGATGGTGGGGGGCGCTGCGGATGCGGTGAGCAACTCCAGTAAGGGCTTCGCCCGAGAGGACCAGGAACGTCGCAATTCGTTCCTTGGCCTCAGCCCCTACACTCAGGGTTCCCCTGGCCCCTATGCTCCTGGACTCACGGTGCCACCGCTGGCGAACGGAGGAAGCTGACGCATGCGAGTCTCGGAACTCCGTGACGCCAAGCCGCTTCTGCTGACCGACGCCGGCGATGCCTGGGACAAGCTCGCAGAGCGCTTCACTACTCACGCAGGTGATTTCGGCAAGTATCTGCACCGGCCTATCTCGCAGGAAGGGATCTGGGGTGGGGTGGCTGCCGAGTCCGCCGCCGATCGGCTCGCCCGGATGCAGCGTGACCTGAACGTTGCCAAGCAAGAACTCGATGGTGTGGGTACCGTGCTGAGGGCCTGCGGTGAGGAGCTCGCCGCCCAACAGGGCCGGCTCAGGGAAGCCGTTGCAGACGCCACGGAGGCTGGTTACAAGGTCGCCGACGATGGTGCGGTCACCGCCCCGACTATCGACACCAGCCACCTGGCGCCGGGCGACGTGGCGATGATGAATCGTGACCACGTGGCTCACGCCCAGGAATACGCCGACCGAATTGGCGATGCCCTAGGTGCGGCGCAGGCAGCCGACAAGGAATACGCGGCGGCGATCAAGCTCTTCACTGATGCCGCCAAACGGTGCGCCAAAGGTGACTGGAGCGCTGGCCTGCTGGAGTTGGCGACCGCGAATGGACTCAACAGTGAGCTGTTGTCCGAGCTCGGAATGCCGCAAGAGAAGGCCTCACCCGAGGCCGTGCAGAAATGGTGGGCGGGGCTCTCCCCCAGCCTGCAGGCCGAGCTGATCCACGACTACCCGCAGCAGATTGGGAACCGCGACGGGATTCCAGCAGTTGACCGCGACAAGGCCAATCGGACTTACCTGCCACTGCTGTTGAGCAGCTTGGAGGCTGACTATGCCGGGGCGGTCGGGGACGAGGAGGCAGCACTTAAAGACAAGATCGATGGTGTGAAAGGCATCCAGCAGCAACTGGACCGGGGCCGGGAGCCCCGCCCGTATCTCCTCGGCATTGGCTCGGAAGGCAACGGCCGTGCCATCGTGTCGTTCGGCAATCCGGACACCTCGAAGAACGTCTCTGCGTATGTGCCGGGCCTGAACACTAAGCTGAGCGAACATTTTGCGTCATCGGACGTGGACCGGGCCAGGAACGTGGCACACGCCGCGAACAAGATGTACCCGGATACCACGACTGCCTCTATCGTCTGGCTCGGCTACGACGCACCCCAGTTGGATGGCCTCAAGTGGTCGGCTACCGACGTGATGCGGGAGGGCGATGCCAAGGCCGGCGCCCCTGCCTACGACAGCTTCTTGAGCGGTATTCGGGCCACCCATGAATCCGGCTCACCGCATGTGACGGCCATCGGGCACTCATACGGATCTTTGACCGTGGGTCAGGCCACCCAGCAACCTGGCGGAATCCCAGCCGACGACGTGGTCCTTGTCGGCAGCCCGGGCGTCGGCGTCGACAAGGCTTCCGACCTCGGGGTGGGGGCCAGCCACGTCTATGTCGGAGCGGCGGAGAACGATCAGGTAACCAACCTGCCCACGTCCAATCCTCTGGAGTACGTCGCTCCGGGGAGCGAGTACGGTCCTAAGAAGAACTGGTTTGGCACAGACCCCGCCGACAACCATTTCGGAGGCCATCACTTCAGCGTGGCCCCCGGTAGGGACACAGGCCTCGCTGGGCTCGCGACCGGAGACTTGCCTGCACATTCGATCTACTTCGACCCGGTCGAAGGCGGCGATTCTCTGAACAACATCGCAAGCGTCGTGGCTGGCCACGGTGACAAGATCCAGACTGCGGCACCGAGGTGACGGGTGTGTTCGGACGGGCATGGCTGGTGGGCTGCGCGCTCATGGTTGCGGCGCTCGCCGCCTGTGGGGCCGGCGATGGGCAAAATGGCACAGAGGGTCAGGGAAAGAAGAAACAGAAGGCACCCACGATGGACATGCAGCAGGCTGGGCAGCGCTCGGAAACGATTCTCGACGGCACGCTGGCGGCCATCCGTCCGCCTGTGAAATGGGCCTACGGTGCACCCGTGGAAGCGGCGTGCAGCACCGGTCTCAACGAGCCGACCGGCACCACTACCGTCACTCGCAGCAGGAACATCCTCACCGTGGTCTCCGAGCAGCGGCGCGGCAATCTGTTGGGACTCGTCCAGCGATATTGGGAGCGGCAGGGCTTCCGGATCGTCGACGTCAACTCCGACAAGGACATGCCACGGATCCGGGCCAGGGATGCTGAGGGATTCACCGTCTCCCTGGACGTCGGCAGCATCGGCAACGTCTCCGTCAGCGCGGGGCTCAGTTGTGCCGTGAACTCCGCGATGACCTATCCGACGGGGACGCCCGGACACCCCGGCGGGCCGAAGGCGGAGGAGTTGAGGCCGCGGGAGCGTTCTGACTTCTGGTCTTCCAGCGAGCCGTTCCGGCAGTAGGCGGGGAGAACGGCGGACGACGATGTGATGGTGCCTGCGTGCGGAGAAGGAGAAGGAGAACAAGCTGAGGCCGCCACGGGCCAAGGCCTGGGGCCGGGTCGGCCGGACGCTGGTGGTCCGGGTACGGGGCCGGGGTTCCGGACGCGTCTCCAAGGCTGAGGAGCCGCTGGGCAACTTCCTGCAGGGCGTTGAGGAGGCCAACAGCTATGGGTCCTTGGTGGCAGGCCAGACGATGAGCACCCACATAGACCTGCCGGTCGACAACGCGATCATGGTGGGTAGTCCGGGCGTGGGCGTGGAGCACGCGAAGGACCTGAACATCCCGGCGGACCATGTCTTCGCGGCCACGGCCAAGAATGACCTCATCAATCTCGCCCCGCCCCCGGCAGGCCCCCTGGCTCCCCTCAATCCGAAGGCTTACATGGAGCTTTTCGACGATCACTCGATCGTTCACGGAACCGACCCGGTCTCCGACGATTTCGGCGGCGTGGTCTTCAACGTTCCCGATGGGAGGGTTCCGGGCTCTGGCGGCGACATGATGCCCGCGCACTCCCAGTACTGGGACGAGAAGCCCCTCAACAAGATGGCAAAGATCGTTACCGGAGGACAGCCGTGAATCTACGGAGGGCATTCCCAGCTGCTGTACTGCTGGTGGCCCTGACGGCCGTGGCAACCGCGTGCGGGACACAGCAAGACGGCGGAGAAACACCGAAGCAGGTCACGATGAATGAGCAGCAAGCGATCGACCGGGCAGAAGAGATTATTCACCAGGCCGTGGACGACATGTCGCCCAAGCCGACACTGGAGCGCACGGGCCCCGAGACCATTGGCCCCTGCATTGCCAGAGACGACCACGGCCCTGACGACCGACTGCAGGTCACCCTGTTCTACAAGCTGACTGGGGTTCCGGGGGCCGAGGCCAGGAACCTCGTGCTGCAGGCGCGGGATGCCTGGCTGAAGCAGGGCTACAAGTACAACTCGTCGGACAAGGAGGATATGTCCGGCCCCTTCCCTTGGGTCAGCATGCGTACGGAGCCCGATGACTTCTGGATGGAAGGCATCACCGGAGTCCTGGACCGCACCAAGGGCGAGGGCCTTGCCACCCTTAAGGTGAGGTCGCCCTGCTTCCTCCCGCCGGGGAAGTCCTCGGCGTCGACCGCGGCCGACCCAGCCGCACTGGAGGAGCCGCAGGCCGACGATCCCGCTCGGCATCGAGCCCTCGGCCACTCCAGCCGAATCTACGACGCCCTGCGGGTCGGGTCGGCGCCCACGCAGCCCGGGGAAGGTCTCGGCACGGTCCAGGACGAGTCCGGGACCTCGGTCCATCACACCTGGTCGACCGAGCCACTACCAGAGGACGAGATGGTACGGGCCCTGGTACGTGCGCAGGCGTACTTCCAGAGCGCGGGATGGAGCGTGCGCCACGTGCCGACGCGTGAGGGCACCCCTGCCGCTGTCGCCCGCCACCCTGAAGAGGGCACGATCGCGCAGGTCGCAGCCTCGACCACCGGCGCGGTGCGCGTCGCGGTTACGACGCCCGTCAACGGTCCGGCGTCCGCGGACGCATGACAGCCGGCCCCACGTGCCGTCGGCACGAGATCCTGGCGCGATCCCATCTGGCTCGTTTACCGAGGTGATACGCGCGGTGCCTGCAGGGATGCGGACCACCCGGGCCCTGCGCCAGGCGGCGGGGGCGTGGTCTGCGACGGCCCCCGTGCCGCCGTGCACGCCGGCGGCGACCTCCGTCCGAGCCGGCCGATCGTGCAGCACTGCGTCGAGGACTACGCCGCGACGGCCACAGCACCGCAGGGGGATTCCCCGCGTACGCGTGAAGATGCAGAGAGTGATGGTTTCGTCGCTGTGCTGTGCGACGTTATTTCCCGCCATGTGAATGGGACTTCGCTTCATCAGATGAGTCGGAGCGCGCTGGCCGGTGGTTCGTCGGCGGTACGTCCACCGTTCACGTCGCGCGATATTCCCCCTACCCATCCGAGGTCAACTGCGCCATCACCAGCCCGTACAGCAGTTCCACGTCCACGAACTCCCCTTCTCGCGGCGCCCCGCACCGCCAGCTCAGCGGGTACGTGTTGCCGTCCGGTGCGGGGATGCCCACGTACTGGTCCCGGGCAGCCGGCCCGAAGCACCTGGCGCCCGGCGGCCAGTCGTACTCCTTGCTCGACCCGGGCGGGATCAGGAAGTACGTCCACCGGGCGCCCGCGATCTCCCGTACGACCGGGCCCGGTTCGCCTTCGGTGAGCGTTCCGAGGTGCTGCAGTACGGCCTCGCCCCGTACGCCCCGCAGCCGGATGGCGTCGAAGTGGATGCCGGTCAGGTGGAGTTGGTGTCCGGCGGCGGGTACCCATTCGGGGAGTTTCTTGCTCGTCATGACTCCAAGGATTCGGGTGGCTGCGTAGCGTGACCAGGAGGGCGCGGTCCACATCGACGGGATGTGGTGAGGGTGGTGGTGACTGTGGGGACAAGTAGTGCGCCGTCGCAGGTGCGGCGGCTCGTGGGCGAACTGATCCGTATCCATCGGGTGCGGGCCGGGCTCACGCAGAAGGATGCGGCGGACAAGCTGTTGATCTCGGAGTCGCTGATGGGGGCGGTCGAGCGGGCGGAGCGCATTCCGTCGCTGGAGCTGCTGGCCGACGCGGACCGGGTCTTCGTCGCGGGCGGTGCGCTGAAGGCGTGCATCGAGCTGATCGACGAGGAGAAGTACCCGGCGAAGTTCCTGGACTGGGCGCGGTTGGAACGGCAGGCGCGGGTCATCAACGCGTACGAGACGATGCTGATCCCGGGGCTGCTCCAGACGGAGGCGTACGCGCACGCCCTGTACCGGGCACGCAAACCCGCGTACACCGAGGACGAGATCGTCCGGCACGTCGAGGCGCGGCTGGAACGGCAGGCAGTGCTGATGCGCACGCCTCCGCCGTACGTCGGGTTCGTCATCGAGGAATCGATCCTGGAGCGGACGCTGGGCGGCGCGGAGGTACTTAAGGAGCAGTTGCTGCATCTGCTGGAGTGCATGCGGCGGATGAACCACCTCACGGTGCAGGTGATGCCCTCGGATCAGCACACGCACGCGGGGTTGAACGGGCCCATGCAGTTGATGTGTACGGCGGAAGGTCGCAATCTGGTCTTCGCGGAGAGCCAGGGCGGCGATAGGTTGATCTCCAAACCGGAGCAGGTGGGCGATACGTTCGACCTCTTCGGCATCCTGCGGGCCCAGGCGCTCAACCCCTGGAAGTCGGCGGAGATCATCGAAACGAAGGCGAGGCAACTGTGACCACCGGTCCCGAGCTCTCCTGGTTCAAGTCCAGCTACAGCAACAACGAGGGCGGCGCCTGCATCGAAGTCGCCTACGACTGGCGCAAGTCCAGCTACAGCAACAACGAGGGCGAGGCCTGCGTCGAGGTCGCCACCTGCCCCCACACCGTCCACGTCCGTGACTCCAAGGTCACCGACGGCCCCACCTTCGCCGTCGCCACGGCCGCCTGGACCGCCTTCCTGGCGGGTGCCGTCGCGGGCTGATCGCGGGCCTGTTTCGAGCCGCTGATCCCGGCAGCGGGCATGCCTGCCTGCGTCTGCCTGACTTGACGCGGATGGCACGGGACGAGGCGTACCGGAATCAGCTGCCGGTGCATATCTGCGGCCGGCTTGTGTGGAGAAGCTGGAGGTCGCCGCCCCACCACGGAGTCCAGCGGCGCCGACTGCTGTCGGCCCGAACGACCTTCCAAGCCTCAGGAGAGAGCGATGAAGAACGATGCGGTGATTCCTGCACACGGCCAACGGGATCCGAACAGTGATGAGCCCGGTCCCGCGGTCGTCCTCATTACCGGTGTGATGGCGTCTGGGAAGTCCACCGTTGCCCAGGCCCTTGCCGAGCGGTTGCCGCGGGCCGTTCATGTGCGGGGGGACGTTTTCCGGCGGATGGTGGTGTCGGGGCGGGCCGAGATGGTGCCGGGGGCGTACGAGGAGGCTGCTGCGCAGCTCCGGCTCCGGTACCGGTTGTCCGCGATGACGGCCGATACGTACGCGGGTGAGGGCTGGACCGCGGTGGTGCAGGACGTGGTGCTGGGGGAGGAGTTGGCCGGGTATGTCGGTCTCGTGCGGACCCAGCCGTTGTACGTCGTCGTGCTCGCCCCCGAGCCGCGGGCCGTTGCCGAGCGGGAGGCCGGGCGGGGCAAGAGCGGTTACGGGGCCGGGTGGACGGTCGAGGCGTTGGACCGGGTGCTGCGGGAGGAGACGCCGCGGATCGGGCTCTGGCTGGACACGACCGGGCAGACCGTGGAGCAGTCGGTGGACGCGGTCCTCGCGGAGCTCGGTCGGGCGCGGGTGGTGGGAGCGGCGGAGAGCTGAAGCGGCTGGAGGGTCGGTACATTTGGACCTAATGTCTTATTTAACAACAGTTCCTCTATGGTTGGTGCGGTAAAGCACCACGAGGAGGAGTCAGCCGCATGAGCAATCTGTTCGTCATCGCCTACGACGATCTCGCCACCGCCGACCAGGTCCGGGACAAGCTGCTGTCCATGAACCGCGAGCACCTCGTCGAGCTGGAGGACGTCGTCGTCGTAGAGCGGCGTGAGAAGGACGGCAAGATCAAGCTGCATCAGGCCGTCAACCACGTGGGTACCGGTGCCGCGGGCGGTGCGCTGTGGGGGAGCGTCATCGGGCTGCTCTTCCTCGTGCCGTTCCTCGGTGCCGCGGTGGGTGCCGCGGCCGGCGCCGCCGGAGGGTCCGTCGTCGACACCGGTGTCAACGACGACTTCATGAAGGAGCTGAGCGCCAATCTCCGGCCGGGCGCCGCCGCCGTCTTCGTGCTCGTCAGGAAGTCCGCCCGCGACAAGGTCGTCCCCGAGATCGTCAAGTTCGGCGGTCAGCTCGTCCAGACCTCGCTCAGCAAGGAGGACGAGGCACACCTGCGGGAAATGGTGAAGGAAGCGCTCAAGGAAGAGACGACGATCGCCTCCTGATCTCCGGACCGTACGAGAGAAGGCGACTGCCCGCGCCGTGCGCAGGGTGGTCGCCTTTCGTATGTGGGGACCCGGTGCAGATCAGGGTTCCCCGCGAAAGTACCCCGTCCTTGTCGAACTCGGCGAATACCCAGGACCGACACATCCGCCGACGGGCGCATCCACCCCACCTGCCACGATCGCGGCGGCACCCCGGCTACTCCTCGTCCTCCTCGTTGCAGTCGTCCAGCACGTCGGAGAGGTGCTGGACGATGGGGTTGGCCAGCACGTCTTTGGTGCGGAACAGTCCGTGCACGGCGCTCACCGGACAGATGGCCTCCTCCATGTCCTCTCCGGGCGCTTCCACGCAGGGGTCGTCGATGACCCCTGACGGATCCGCCTCCCCGAACAGGGATGGCGGTTCGGCGCCGTTCACGGCGAACGGCTCGAACTTCCACACCGTCCTTTGAGTGCGGCAAACCACTTCCCCCATGTACCAACATGCCCCTTGAAAGAATGCGTCGCGTCGCACGGTGAGGGTTTCCGTGTCGCTGTCGTACTGGCTGTGGATGAGGTCTTGCAGTGCGTCCAGGGACTGGAGGGAGAAGTCCCATGTTTCGGGTGTGCTGGTGGACTCGGCCCAGTGCTCGAAGCTCTGGGCGCGTTCGGTCAGCCAGGCCGGCAGGTCGAGGTGGGTCTGCGGGTCGACGCGTGGACTGTGCGATCAGCCATCCCGTCCACCGTGGAGAGCCTCTCGGGCAGTAGGAGCGAACTGTCCCACCTGTCAGCCCGGTTGAACGCCGCTCCTCAACAACCCGAACCGCCTACGCTTTTCCTGCCGGGCCACTCCGGTTACAACTTGCCTACGACTGGGGATGGTCGGGGCGCACTTCGACCTGCGGAGGGGCTCTCACTTCGAGGGTATCGGCGGCCCTGGTGGGGTGCGGCGAGGAGCCAACGAACGGTAGACATGACTGCCCTTGGTTTCCATTTTATTCGGTTTCGCGAGAAAAGTGAGCACCTCTCGGGGCGCATCGGCTGAAACTGAGCGGCTAGCGTGAGCGCCGGTGAGAATGGCTTCGACGGCATCCAGGGATGAGTGACGGGGGAATTCGTGACGTTCGACGCAGAGTGGGCGGCGCTTCGCGCGGAGTCGACGCAACGGGTCGATATGCGGCTCAACGGGGTTGAGGGCGGCACTGGTGGCCAAGCCGGTCCCGCCAACGCGGATCTGGCGGTCAATCAAGACCACTTGGGTGCCATTGGGCATGATGCATACGGTTTGCGTACCCGGCTCTCCAGAGAGGGTGACCACGCTCGGCCCTCGACCTTCGACGCGGCGATCGCGCTCACCAATGGGAACTTTTCGAGTGGGTCTGCGCTGTTGAAGGTCCATGATCGGTGGAACACTCACCTGAAGACCCTTCTCGATGCCTGTGCGCAGATCTCGAACCATCTCGACTACACCAAGTCCGCCCATGCAAAGGACGATGTGCAGATCGGCGGCGACCTGATTTCTGTCTCCAAGCTCAACGAATACCTGAAGTAGTACGTGGGGGAACAGGCGCATGCTGAAGTTCGAGGATATTGTCGACGCGCCCGTGGTCAAGCTGAAGGCGGCGGCCGACGACTGGTCGGAGATGGCTGCCAAACTGGACAGACTGGCCGAGGATGCCCGTGACGGTATGAAAGCCAAAGCGGACAAGGCCGAGTGGGAAGGCGCCAACGCGGGCGTCACCAGAGGGTTCATCGGCAAGACGGCCAAGGAGTTCAAGGATGCCGCTGCCGAGGCCAAAGGGATTAAACAAATCCTCGAGGACGCCCACGCGGCCATGAAGAAGGCCAAGGACGAGCTGATCAGCATCCGCGACGAGGAGGGACCCGCAGCCGGTATTCATGTCGACGCCAAGGGAAAGGTCACGGCTCGGCACCCTTACGAAAAGTCAGGAGTCTCGCCCAACCAAGATCCCGACTATTTCGAAATTCTGGGCCAGCAGAAGAAGGCGATCGAGGCGTGGCAGAAGAAGATCGACCTCATCGTCGACAACTGCAATGACACCGATGTCGCTTTCAAGAACGCTCTTGAGGCCAACGTCACCGAGGGGCACGACTTCACCGCGCCGAAGTACGAGAACTTGGACCAGGAGGAGGCGGCCCGCGCAGCCGCACTCGCTGCAAAGGGTCGCGACATCACACACACCGAGCTCCAAGCGCTCAACGAACTGCTTCACGACAACAGTAATTCTTCCGAGTTCGCGAAGGACTTCTACAAGAAGCTGACCCCGGAGAAGTCGCTCGCATTCTTCGGTCAGCTCTCGACCGATACGTACAAGTACGGCAAGGTCGACAAGGAACGGCTCAAGGACGTCCAGGCACTCCAGAAGAACCTGGGCCTTAACCTCGCCATGGCTTCTCAGGACAAGAAATTCACCGCCGAGTGGGGTCCGGAGCTGCGCAAGCTCGGCACCGAGCGTATCCCGCTGACCAAGTACGACAGCGGTGGGCCGTTCGGATACCAACTGCTCGGCGGGATCATGCGGTACGGGAACTACAACGCGAAGTTCCTGAAGCCGATTGCCGAGCACGTGGCGCAGCTGCACCAGAAGGACCCGGACATGTTTGCCGGGAACAAGGTGGTGAACAGTCCCTTCAAGAACCCGTTCAACCCCTCGGGCGTCAATGGCTCCGGCTACGACCCGACCGTGTCCATGTTGGAGGCGCTCGGTAACAGCCCCGACGCGGCGAAGCACTTCTTCCACGACGTACCGACCGCGTACAACGAGGACGGCACCGTCAACAAGGATGCCACGGCCGAACTCGGCAAGGACAAGGACGGGAATGAGGTCCGGAACTACCTCGACTTCTTCGGGAAAGAGAAGTGGGATACCTACGGGGATGTCGACTCGCTCGACGAGAAGGAACTCAAAGCGTCCCTCAACTACATGCCGGATGCTCTCGGGCATGCGTTGGAAGCGGCGACCCTCGGATATCCCGCAGGTCACCCCGATGTTCGCATCGTGAGGGATGATGACAATGCCGAGATCATGCGGCAAGTGATGGAGAAGTACTCGGACGCCAAACTGCTCAAGACTCAGGAGTCATTGTCCGACAGTCTGGGCGCGATGGGCGCAGGGTATATCGATGACATCAATTGGGCGATAGACAAGAATAAAGAGGACAGCGTCTTCGCGCCTGGCGGGAACCGGGAGGGTCACCTTGACTTCTCCGACACCGCCGATCTCAACGGTCGTGACATCACCAGGAAATTTCTTGGCGCCCTGGGGCATCACCCGGACGCCTACGCATCCTTGAGTGCCGCCGAGCAGGTCTACACGAGCAGCGCACTTGAGGCGCAGGTGGGCAAGGACGGCGAAATCGACACGGGCGACGTCCGGCGGACGGTAAAAATCGGAGCCGAGGTTCAGGGAATGCTGGACCAGTCGCGTGCGGACCAAGTTGTGGACGACGGCGTCAAGGCGCACGAGACATACGAGAAGGCTGCGGAGAAACGGTCCGGTTGGGCTGAGTTCGGTGGCACCGCCGTACTTGGGGCCGGAGTAGCGACGGCTGCCTTCTTCCTGCCCGCGGCACCCGTCATTGGTGCCGGTGCGCTCTTGGTACCGATGTTCACCGATGTGGCGACCGGGGCCGCTGAACAGGTCATCGGAGATGTGGTCGGCGGTATGGGGGAGGACGCGATCGACAAGAACAAGGAGAAGGTCGACGATCTCACCGCTGAGCAGCGGGAAGCTGTTTACAAGGCGGGAGAGAGCTATACGGAGACCCCGGTCGAAAATTTTGTTGACCGCCACAAGGAGGAGATCGACAAGCTCGATGCCAGGACGAGCGGAGACCTGGCCGAGGACCTGGACGACGCGAGGCTTATCGGCTACGGGATTGGGAATCTTCGGGCGCGCGTCCAGGGGGTAGGCCCTGCGTCCTGATTGTTCGTGGCGAAAGCCGGGGGTGCCGAGGTACTGGACAGGCAGCGGAGGCCCCGTGATCGTTTTGGGATGGAGCGGCGTGGGACCGCCATGCGCGGGCGTCGTGCACGTCGGCTGGTTGGTGGCCGACGAATCAGCTGATGACGAGAAGGGTTGCGGGATGAGTGAAGTGGGTGTGTACGGGTGAGGCGGTGGCTGACGGCCGCTGGCCTGGTGATGGCCTTGGGTGCCGGGAGCGTGGCATGCGCTTCGGAGAAGAAGGAGGAGAAGACGTTCGTCGGGGCCGGAGAGGTGTGCGGCGATGTGTTCGCCGGTCCCTTGGCGGAGATGGTCGAGAAGGTGACCGGGGACAAACTCTTCTTCGCGAAGAGCCCGAAGGGCATGGAGAGAGTGGTCGCTGCGCTCAAGGAAGGGTATGAGTCCGGGCGTCCATGGGCCGCAGGGGACGCGCTCTGCCTGTTGCATCCGAAGGGTGCGAAGCAGACGGATGAGGGGGGAGTGAAGTTCTCCATGTATGCGCCACAGGACGTGGAGGACGAAGGGCTGCCGGCCGGCCATGAGCTCTACACCATGGGTGTGCAGTCCTCTGTCGGGCGAGGCAACGCGACAATCTATTTCGAGTGTGTCACCCCCCAGCTGAAGGGTTCGGACAAAACCCCGCTACGCATCCATGGCGGCTTCGGGCGTGGTGAGAGCGACGCACCGGACACGCGTGAGTATCGCAACCTGAACATGACCATCCTGCATGCCGTTTCGCTCAAGCTGGTGAAGGAACTCGGTTGCGAGAACAACGGTGGTCTGCCGAAGTCCCCCGTGCTCACGCCGAAGTAGCAGGTTCTGCGTCCGGCAACGACCGGGAGGACCGGCAGGGCAGTGACCCGGAGACCGGCTGATGGCGGGTGGAAGCCATGGGCCGAAGCTGTCGGTCCACGACCCGCTGCCGGCCCGGTTCGGGCGACGTGATGGGCGCCAGGAAGAGGCGTTGATCTCCGCGGGGAATGGTACGAAGGTCCACAGAATTCTTGATGAGTTGCGCAATATTGGAATCAGTCAGGAGTTCAAGGACGATGAGGATCTGAAGAACCTGGCGATGGAGAAGAAAGCCGAACGGAGAAAATATGGCGTCAGTAGCATTGTGAGCAGTGTTGTCGGTGTGGGGTCGGCGGTGGTGCTCGGCCCGGCCGCGAGTGTGGTCGCAACCACAGCGGTGCCTCTCATCATGGAGACGGTAGGAGGGGCCGTCGATACGAAATATGGCAACGATACTCTTCAGTACTTGAAGGATGCCGAGTACAACAACGATGACGAGGCGCTTGGCAGTATTGACGGGAACGACAGCCAAGGGCAGGCAAGTGCTGTTGCTCCGATACTCCACTATGCGGACTCTGTCGGGATGTCCCTGGAGGGGAAGCGCCAACTCCTGGTGGATACCGAGACGCAATACAACAATGGTGTCCTTGCCGCCCGCCAGCCGATGAAGGTCAAATAGTGACGAATCGCCCGTCGTTGTCGATGCCGATCTGCACTCTGTTTGTAGGCGCTGTTGTGCTTTCCGGGTGTTCGGAAGCGAAAGGCCAGCAAGATGTGTCCAAGGACCTCGCCCGCTGTCATCAGTACCTGGGCGAGCGGAACGTGGGAGCGGTGGTCGACGCGATGGGGGAGGGAGACCCGAAGGTCTCCGCCCGCCTCGGGCTCAGAGATCTGGCCGGGCGTCTGACGGCTGAGGCAGAGGCGTGGACCGAGAACGATCTGCTCCGCGATTCCTACAGCGCCTGCCGCATCAGCATCCTGGGGAAGAACGGCGGCGCCCAGGTGACTGAGGCCACGGTCAAGTGGTCGGCTCTGACAGTGAAGTCGATGAGCGAGCCAAAGTACGCCAGGTCTTGGCGCAAGGTGAACGACCAGGTCTTCGTCGAGAAGGAGATGGGGCGGCCGAGTATGAGGCTTCTCGTCAGGTGCGGGGTGTCCGGAGCGCCGTCGGGGCAGGGGTTGGGGCTTCCTCTCGAAATGGAAGTGGCCGACCCCGGGCTGAACGTCAGCTTGCGGCAGAAGGTGCTGACGGCGTTCGCGCGCATCGTTACGGGAAGGTTGGCATGCGTCGATACGCCGAAAATTCCATCGGTCCTCCCTGGATGAAGTGGGGAGCGAGGCAGCGGCACGGCTGGCCCGCCAATTTCTCAGCGCCCTGGGCCGGCGCCCGGATGCATACGCCACGGTCTCCAGCATCCAACAGGTCTGCGCCCCGAGCGTGCTGGAGCATCAAGTGAACTCGTACGGCGACAGCACGCACAGGCTCCGACGCGGTGGGAACCAGCCGTCGGCCAGGTCTACGCGCCTGCGGCGAGGCCCCAAGGTCTTGTGGAGGCCGGGTGTGTGGCGAGGCGAAGGCGGCGTCGGAGTACGTCGGGACGGAGGAGGTGTGCGACGGTCTGTTCAAAGGCTGGCTGTCGAAGACGGTTGAGTCCGTATCGGGCCTGTCTTCGTTCGCCTGGTCCAGTCCGGGCGGCCTGGACCGCGTTGTCGACGCACTCAAGGCCGGGTGCGAGTTCGGCCACCGTTGGACCGGGGGGGGGGGGGCGACATCCTGTGTCGGCTGACTCCGGAGACCGGTGCTGACGTTGCGGTCCTGATCGTGGGACGGGGCGTTGGCTGAGCCTTGAAGGTTTCCCAGAATGTCCGCCGAGGGTGGAGTGGTCAACGGATGGCGTGCTGCGCGTCCTTGTCCATACTGGGCTGCGCCAACTTCTGCGGTAGGGCGGCGGCCGTGAGGCGGCGGAGATTTTTCACTTCGACAACTCAGTGATGAAGGAAGCCCTTGCAGATGGCGGTACTTGGAGCGGGGTGGGCATGGTGCGTGTGATTGGGCGGGTGCGGCTGTTGGGGTGTGCCCTCGTGGTGGCGGTGCTTGCCGCTTGCGGAGTCGACGGCGGGACGGACTGGGGCGAGAAGGGGCGGGAGGCGTCCGCGATGGACATGCGGCAGGCGGGGCGGCGCGCGGAGGGGGTTCTCGACGGCACGCTGGCGGCCATCCGTCCGCCTGTGGAGTGGGCATACGGTGCACCTTCGGAAGCGGCGTGCAGTACTGGTCTCAACGAGCCGACCGGGACCACGACCGTCACCCGCAGCAGGAACATCCTCACCGTGGTCTCCGAGCGGCGGCGCGACAATCTGTTGGGACTTGTCCAGCGATACTGGGAACGACAGGGCTTCCAGGTCGTCAGTGTCAATTCCGACAAGGACATGCCACGGATCAGGGCCAGGGATGCTGATGATTTCACCGTCTCCCTGGATGTCGGCAGCATTGGCAACATCTCCGTCAGTGCTGGGGTCAGTTGTGCCGTGAACTCTGCGATGACTTATCCGAAGGGGACGCCAGGGCACCCCGGCGGGCCGAAGGTGGAGGAATTGCGGCCGCGGGAGCGTTCTGATTTCTGGTCCTCCGGCGAGCCGATTCGGCAGTGAGTGGGGGAGTGCGGTGTGCCGTGTCCCAGGAAAGAAGGGTGGACGATGACGTGATGGTGGCTGCGTTCGGTGAAGGAGAAGGAGAAGACCTGGCCGAGGACTTGGACGACTCGAGGCTTCTCGGCTACGGGGACGGGAACAAAACCCCGCTACGCATCCATGGCAGCTTCGGGCGTGGTGAGAGCGACGCACCGGACACGCGTGAGTATCGCAACCTGAACATGACCATCCTGCATGCCGTTTCGCTCAAGCTGGTGAAGGAACTCGGTTGCGAGAACAACGGTGGTCTGCCGAAGTCCCCCGTGCTCACGCCGAAGTAGCAGGTTCTGCGTCCGGCAACGACCGGGAGGACCGGCAGGGCAGTGACCCGGAGACCGGCTGATGGCGGGTGGAAGCCATGGGCCGAAGCTGTCGGTCCACGACCCGCTGCCGGCCCGGCTCGGGCGACGTGATGGTCTGAACACAGAAGGCAATGGCATCAGGAAGGTGCTGATGTTCGTAAAGAGCGGACGAATGCGCAGAAGTATTCTGGGGGCAACCGCCGCTGTCGCTCTGCTGGCTGGCGCCGTCAGCTGCGGAGGGGATGGGGACGATCCCGCGAAGGCGGCCTGGGAACAGTCCGTACTCCCCGAGCAGCTCTGCGGAGGTGCCGCAGTTTCTGCCGAGGCGGGGAAGGCACTGAAGGTCATCACCGGCTCTTCGCGGTTCGAGGCGTCCGGGGAGGAGTCGACGGTGGCACACAGCGCCGCGGAGTTGAGCGGCGTCTTCTCTCTCCCTGCCTCTGAGCCCGTTGGCGACCATGGTGACGTCTGCCGCATCTTCACCCCGGTTGGGAGGCCCTACTATGAACTTCGCGTCGCCTGGCGCTTGTCCTACCAGGCTTCCTCTGCGGACGACAAGCCGCCCACCGGGTTCACTCGGCTGAGGATCGGGGAGTGGGCGGTGGCCGCCCCTGACGAGGCCTATGTTCGATTTGACTGCCGGAGTCGGAAATTGCCCGGGTCCGAGCAGAGCCCTGCGCATATCGAGATGAACGTCGAGCGGATGAGGGTGCTCAAGAAGCCCGAGGACGATATTGAGGCGTTGAAGAGGGCCTATGCGGCCGTCACCCACTCGGTATCCCTGGCCATGGCGAAAGAGCTGGACTGTGAGGGGCATGCGGGGCTCGGTACCCGGCCGGCGCTGGACCCGGCGTAATCCGGAGCGCAGCGAAACGGCCGCCCCCGTCACTGGGGCGGCCGTTTCCGTACGTCGTTCGGAGGCCGTGACCGGATTCGAACCGGTGTAACTCGAGTTGCAGTCGAGCCCCTGAACCACTCGGGCACACGGCCGTGTGTTCCTCGTCGTGGTTCGACCGTAGGGCCGGGTGTCCCGGCCGCTCAAGAGTGCGGGGCGGGGTGCAATGCGACTGCCATGCCGCGTTCATGTTCGGCGCCGTGGACCTACGACCAATGGAGGACCGGTGGACCGTCTCGCGACAGGGTCCAAACGAAACCTTGCCCCTTACTCTTGGGCTCATGAGTGCCCTGGAACCGCGTGACGACATCGATGCCCCGCCGCTTGCCGCCGAGGCTCCTGTCGCCGTCGAATCCGGAGGGGTGCTCGGGCGGACCTACCGGGCGCTCAGTGTCGGCATCGTCTCCGTCGTGTTCCTGATCGCCTTCGAGGCGACCGCCGTGGGGACCGCGATGCCGGTCGCCGCACGTGAGTTGCACGGCATTCCGCTGTACGCGTTCGCGTTCTCCGCGTACTTCACGACCAGCCTCTTCGCCATGGTGCTCTCCGGGCAGTGGGCGGACCGGCGCGGTCCGCTGGGGCCGCTCGCCGCCGGGATCAGCGCGTTCGCGGCGGGACTGCTGCTCTGCGGGACCGCCGGGACCATGTGGATCTTCGTCGCGGGGCGGGCCGTTCAGGGGCTCGGCGGCGGGCTGGTGATCGTGGCGTTGTACGTGGTGATCAGCCGGGCCTATCCGAAGCGGCTGCAGCCGTCGATCCTGGCCGCCTTCGCCGCGAGCTGGGTGATCCCGTCGGTCGTCGGGCCGCTCGCCGCCGGGAGCGTGACCGAGCACCTGGGGTGGCGCTGGGTCTTCATCGGCATCCCCGTCCTCGTGGTGTTCCCGCTGGCGCTCGCGCTGCCCGCGATCCGGCGGCGGGCGTCCGGGCCCGCCGACCCCTCGGCGCCCGTCGAGCCGTACGACCGGCGGCGCATCCTGCTCGCGCTCGGGATCTCGCTGGGTGCGGCGCTGCTCCAGTACGCCGGGCAGGAGCGGAACTGGTTGGCGCTGCTGCCGACGGCCGTGGGTGTCGCACTGCTCGTGCCCGCCGTGCGGGGGCTGCTGCCCCCGGGGACCGGCCGCGCGGCGCGCGGGCTGCCCTCGGTGGTGCTGCTGCGCGGGGTGGCAGCCGGGTCGTTCATCGCCGCCGAGTCGTTCGTACCGCTGATGCTGGTGACCCAGCGCGGGCTCAGCCCCACGATGGCCGGGTTCTCGCTCGCGGCCGGGGGCGGGACCTGGGCGCTCGGTTCGTACGTGCAGTCCCGGCCGCGCCTGGAGCCGTACCGGGAGCGCCTGATGGTGGGCGGCATGGTGCTGGTCGCCGCGTCGATAGCGGCCGCGCCGTCCGTGCTGATCGACTCGGTGCCGGTCTGGACCGTGGCCGTGGCCTGGGCCTTCGGGTGCTTCGGCATGGGCGTGGTGATCGCGTCGACGAGCGTGCTGCTGCTGAAACTGTCGGCTCCGGAGGAGGCGGGGGCGAACTCGGCCGCCCTCCAGATCTCCGACGGGCTGTCGAACGTGCTGCTGCTGGCCGCGGGCGGAGCGGCCTTCGCGGCGCTCGGCGGCGGTGCGGTGGGGGCCGTGCACGAAGCGGCGGAGGCGGGGGCGGCGGGGTCACATCCGGGGGCGTTCGCGGTGGTCTTCCTGCCGATGGCCGGGGTGGCGCTGGTGGGGGCGTGGGTGGCGGCCCGGGTGCGGACAAAGGCTTAGTGCCACGTGGTACCACGCGGTACCATCCATGCATGGCTGGTCTGAATCTGCGGTTCACCGAAGAAGAGCTGGACGCACTGCGTGCGCGCGCCGAGTCGGAGGGGCGGAGTATGCAGTCGTTCGCCCATGACGCGGTGATCACCGCCATAAACGAACACTCGCGCCTCTTCAACGAGGCTGCGGACCACGTGCTGAAGGTGAGTGAGGAGCTCAACCGGAGGCTCGCCTGATGCAGTACCTGACACTTCCCGAGCTGCTCAACCTCGCCGAGCGTCTCGGGGCTGCCGAGGTGCGCGACTACGGGCTGCTCGACTCGGCGCTCGCCCGTCCGCAGGCGAGCGTGTTCGGCCAGGATGCCTATCCGGACGTGTGGCAGAAGGCCGCGGCACTCATGGAGTCGCTGGCGCGCAATCATGCGCTCGTCGACGGGAACAAGCGCATCGCCTGGTATGCCACCTGGGTCTTCTTGCACATCAATGGGCATCGCCTGAGCGCGGACTTCGATGTCGACGCGGCCGAGAAGTTCGTGCTGGACGTGCGCCAGGGGGCCCTCGACATGCCCAGGATCGCGGAACGGCTCCCCGGGTTCGCCGCGTAACGCGCTGCTCTGTGAAGAGGGTCTCAGCGGCGCCGAACCACCGTTCGTCCGTACAGGGTTCCGCGCCGCCCCCCGGTAAGGTGGCCCGGTTGTCGTATCGCGTGCGGGTCCGTCCCGGCCGTGCGGACAGCGCCCCACGTACCCGAGAGACCCGAACCGGAGACCGTGACTACTACCGCCTCCCACCACCTCTCACCCGCCTTTCCCGGCCGCGCCCCCTGGGGCACGGCCGGCAAGCTGCGAGCCTGGCAGCAGGGCGCCATGGAGAAGTACATCCAGGAGCAGCCGCGCGACTTCCTCGCGGTCGCCACCCCCGGCGCGGGGAAGACCACCTTCGCGCTGACCCTCGCGTCATGGCTGCTGCACCACCACGTCGTGCAGCAGATCACCGTCGTCGCGCCGACCGAGCACCTGAAGAAGCAGTGGGCCGAGGCAGCGGCCCGGATAGGGATCAAGCTCGACCCCGACTACAGCGCGGGCCCGCTGAGCAAGGAGTACGACGGCGTCGCGGTCACCTACGCCGGCGTCGGCGTCCGGCCGATGCTGCACCGCAACCGCTGCGAGCAGCGCAAGACCCTCGTGATCCTCGACGAGATCCACCACGCCGGTGACTCGAAGTCCTGGGGCGAGGCGTGCCAGGAGGCCTTCGACCCGGCCACCCGGCGGCTCGCGCTCACCGGTACGCCGTTCCGGTCCGACACCAACCCGATCCCCTTCGTCGTGTACGAGGAGGGCAACGACGGCATCCGGCGTTCCTCGGCCGACTACACCTACGGCTACGGCAACGCGCTCGCCGACGGCGTCGTCCGGCCCGTGATCTTCCTCAGCTACAGCGGCAACATGCGCTGGCGCACCAAGGCCGGTGACGAGATCGCCGCCCGGCTCGGCGAGCCGATGACCAAGGACGCCATCGGGCAGGCCTGGCGCACCGCCCTGTCGCCCACCGGCGAGTGGATCCCCAATGTGCTGAGCGCCGCCGACAAGCGGCTGACCGAGGTGCGCAAGGGCATTCCGGACGCGGGCGGCCTGGTCATCGCCACCGACCAGGAATCGGCGCGCGAGTACGCCAAGATCCTCAAGCGGGTCACCGGCGAGAAGGCCACCGTGGTCCTCTCCGACGAGAAGGCCGCTTCGAAGAAGATCGACCAGTTCAGCGAGGACGAGTCGCGCTGGATGGTCGCGGTCCGCATGGTGTCGGAGGGCGTCGACGTGCCACGTCTCGCCGTGGGCGTGTACGCCACCACCATCTCCACGCCGCTGTTCTTCGCGCAGGCCGTCGGGCGTTTCGTGCGCTCGCGCAGGCGCGGCGAGACCGCTTCCGTCTTCGTGCCGACCATTCCGATGCTGCTCGACTTCGCCAACGAGATGGAGGTCGAGCGGGACCACGTCCTCGACAAGCCCAAGAAGGGCAGCGACGAGGAGAACCCGTTCGCGGAGGAGGACAAGCTCCTCGCCGACGCCGAGAAGCTGGAGGACGAGGAGACCGAGGAGCAGCTGCCCTTCGAGGCCCTCGAATCCGACGCGGTCTTCGACCGGGTGCTGTACGACGGTGCCGAATTCGGCATGCAGGCGCACCCCGGCAGCGAGGAGGAGCAGGACTACCTGGGGATTCCGGGGCTGCTGGAACCCGACCAGGTGCAGCTGCTGCTCCAGAAGCGGCAGACCCGGCAGATCGCGCACAGCCGCCAGAAGCCGGCCGGGGAGGCCGACCTGCTGGAGAAGCCGGCCGAGGCGCGGCCGGTGGTCACGCACAAGCAGCTGCTCGGGCTGCGCAAGCAGCTCAACACGATGGTGTCGGCGTACACGCACCAGAGCGGCAAGCCGCACGGAGTGATCCACACCGAGCTGCGGCGGGTGTGCGGCGGGCCGCCGAGCGCGGAGGCCACGGCCGGGCAGATCCAGCAGCGGATCAAGAAGGTCCAGGAGTGGGCCACCCGCATGAAGTGAGCGCGCCCTCCCGTACGGAGTGAGTGGGCGTGCGGGTGCCGGCCCGGGGCGGGGACAGCGGTCCTCGCCCCGGGCCGGCGTCGTACGTGCGGATGAGGGGGCGGGGCCGCTACCAGACGAACGGGGCGGACTGGTTCGCCGTGGCCACGCACGGAACCGTGGCCGACGTCGGGGACGACGCCACGATCTGCAGTGACCAGTTGGTGGCGCTCGGGGGAGAGGGCAGCACCACGGAATTCGTGCTGTCACCCGCCGCCAGGGTGCCGGAGGTGAGCTTCAGCGGGCCCAGGGTGATGGGATTGCCGCCACTCAGGCCGGGGTTGGTCTTCCCGGAGAACTGCACCTGGCTGGTGACGCCGCCCGAGGTCTTGCTGAGCTTGAGCGTCGTCGTGATGCTGTTCGGGTCGGCGCTGGTACCGGTCGGCATGGTGATCGCGGTGGACGTGATCTTGATGGTCTTGGACGTGCCCGAGTCGGTGGCGGTCAGGGTGGCGAGACCGCTGCCCCAGGCGCCGCAGTCGTACGTGGCCGTCGCGGTGAGCGGAGTCACCGCATGGGCTGTCGGGGCCAGCGCGAGCGCGCCGGCCACGGAACAGGCCGCGGCCAGTACCAGGGAGATGTGTCTTCGATTCGACGACATGACGGGGGGAACTCCTTCCGGTTCTGAATTCCGCAGATTCACCGAAGAACTGAAGAGGTGGATCTGCGTGCCGGGCCCGGCATGTCGGGTGCAGTGAAACTGTGATCTTCAGAGAAGTCAAGAGATGTCAACAGGCACCCTTGAAATTCCCGCAGAAATGCTTTCCGGGCATTTCAGATAAGGATCAATCGGTTCTCTCTTGACTTCTCTGCACCCGCCCTCCTCAATGTGCGCAATCAATGGGCCATGGAGGGGTGTCTGGTGATACGACGACGAAGACCCGGCGTGACCGGTCTGCTCGCTGCCTGCTTCGTGATGTCGCTGAGCTGCGCCGGGGCCACCGCCCAGGCCGCACCGCCGGCCGTGGGGCAGGCCGCCGGTACGGTCGCTCCGACCGTCCACTGCACCCTGCCCGCGGGCCAGGGCGAGGCGACCGGGCCGCAGCAGATGACCGTCGAACTGTCGCCCGCGGTCGTCGCCCCGGGCGGGAAGGTGCATGCCAAGGTCACGCTGGGCCCGTCCCCGGCCACCAGTGCGCTCGCCCTGGAGGACGTACCGACCATCCCCAGCCTCGACCTCGCCATGTCCGGCGGGGCGACCGGCACCGTCACGGTGCGGGGCGCCGAGTTCACCATGGACATCCCGGCCGGCAAACCCATCGAACTCCCGCCGTACGAAGGCGACTTCCTGGTCCCGGCGAATGCCTCCGGGGACCTCTCGTTCACCCCGCTCCGCACGCTGACGCAGACCAAGGTGCTCGGCTCGGTCTTCGAGACGCCGTGCGACGTCGTCGACGGCGGTGGCAGCATCGGCACCGTCACGGTGGAGGGCACCGGCTCCGAGCCCGCCACCCTGAGCGCGCCCGCCGACCCCGTACGCCCCAACACCGCCGTGACACTGGGTGGTTCGGGCTGGACGCCGGGCGGTGCGCCGGTGCCCTCGCTCTGTGCGGTGGGCGGTGGCGGCTGCGATCCGCTGAAGTTCAGGAGCCACACGCTCACCATCGACGGTTCCGGGACACTGCACGGCACGGCCACCCTCGCGGAGGCCGGTGCGGTGCCGGACGGCGCGTACGAGGTGAAGGTCAACGACGGCACGAAGGAGGCCATGGCTCCCCTCGCCGTCAGGGCCGTCGCGGCCGGCGACCGCGAGATCTCGCTGTCGCGGAGCAGCGGCCCGGTCGGCAGTGTGGTCACGGTCAGCGGCAAGAACTACAACCCGGACCGCTGGATCAATGTCATCGGCCTCGACGCGACGGGCACCGGGCTCGACGACAGCGCGGTCTACGTCAAGAGCGGCCCGGACGGCACCTTCGCCGTCGAGTTCACCGTGATCTCCGACGCCGTCGTCGCCGTCCAGGCGGACGAGGGCAACGACCCGGCGACCGTACGGACCGCCCTGTTCACCGTCTCCACGGGTGGGGGAGGCGGCGGCAGTGCCGACCAGAAGCTGAACACCTCGGTCAGGGCCGGGACGCTGTCCATGGTCCAGGACGGCGACACCGTCGACTTCGGTACGACGGTCCTGGGCACCGGCAGCGGTGTGCAGCGCTCCCGGCTCAACCGGGTCGAGGTGGAGGACGCCCGCGGCGTCGACAGCGGCTGGTCCCTGACCGCCACCCTCACCGGCTTCACCGGCTCCGACGGCGGCACCATCCCGGCCGACGCCGTCCGCTGGACGCCCGGATGCACGGCGCAGAGCGGCAGCGTCGGGGTGCCGGTGGCCGGGTCGCCCGCCGTGCTCGGGAGCGAGGCCGCGAGCCTCTGCCGGATGGATCCGGACGGCTCCCGCCCGTTCACCGGCGGCCGGTTCGACGCCGACGCCGATCTCACCCTCACGGTTCCCGGATTCACCCGGCCCGGGGATTACAGCGCCACTCTCACCCTCACTCTTCTCTGAGAACCGGCAGGAAGAACGTCGGGGAGATCCGCCAAGGAAAGTCCCGGAGGCGGGGGAGCAGCCCACCGTCCACCCCGCAGGGTGGAGGGAAGTCCTTTCGTGGTCTGTGACGTACGTCGCGCGGGT
>NZ_JBHWIY010000002.1:135435-164544 GCF_042731715.1 Streptomyces sp. NPDC059832
CGCCCGCTCCGTATCGCATCGGAGCGGGCGGGCGCCTCCCTTTCGAATTCGGAGAATTCCCGCGGCCGTGTCTCGGCCGCGGACGACACCCATGGAGGAGCAACATGCCCGCCCGACAACCGAGAAGAACCGAAAGACCGGGTGCGGTGTTACGCCGTGCCGTGGCCCTCACCGCCGGGGCCGTGCTCGTCTGGACCGGTGGCACCGTCGCACTCGCGCCCGCCGCCGAGGCCGGCACCGTCACCCCGACCGTGCACTGCTCCCTGCCCGCCGGACAGGGCGAGGCGACCGGGCCGCAGCAGATGAGCGTCGACCTCTCGCCGTCGATCGTCGACCCGGGCGGCAAGGTCCACGCCAAGGTCAGCCTCGGTCCGTCCCCCGCCACCAGCGGTCTCAGCCTGAGCGATGTACCCACCACCCCCAGCATCGACTTCGCCATGTCCGGCGGCGCCACCGGCACGGTCACCGTCACCGGCCCCCAGATCAACCTCGACATCCCGTCCGGCAAGCCGATCGAAATCCCGCCGTACGAAGGGGACTTCATCATCCCCGCCGACGCGAGCGGCCCGATCTCCTTCACCCCGGTGCGCAATCTGACGCGTACGAAGGTGCTCGGCTCCACCTACGAGACCCCGTGCGACGTGGTGAGCGGCGGCGGGTCCATCGGCACGGTGACCGCCGAGGGCACCGCGGGCCATCCGGCCACCCTGAACGCGCCCGCCACCGCCGTCCGGCCGTCCACCTCCGTCACCCTGTCCGGCAGCCTGTGGACCGCGGGCGCCACTCCCGTAGCGTCGCTGTGCGCGGCGGACGGCGGCGGCTGCGACCCCGGCAAGTTCGTCTCCGGCACGCTCGCGATCAGCGGTTCCGGGGAACTGTCCGGCAGCGCGGTGCTCGCCGCCGCGGGCGCCGTGCCCGACGGCTCGTACCTGGTGAAGGTCGGTGACGGTACGAAGGAGGCGACCGCGCCCCTGACCGTCAAGGCCTTCGTCCCCGACGGGCCGCGGGCCATCGCGCTCTCCCGCGCCGGCGCCCCGCTCGGCAGCGTCATCGAGGTCACCGGCAGCAACTACTTCCAGGACCGGTGGATCAACACCGTCGCCCTGGACGCGAGCGGGGCGACGCTCGACGACACCGCCGTCTATGTGAAGAGCACCCCCGACGGCACCTTCAGCGCCGAGTTCACCGTCTCCGACCCGGCCATCGCCTCGATCCAGGTCGACGAGGGCAACGATCCGGCCACTGTGCTGACCACCCCGTTCACCGTGACGGACGCCTCCGCGACGCTCTCCGCGGGCGCGGCGAAGGTCAGGCCCGGTGGGACGATCGCCCTCTCCGGCGGCGACTGGCCGACCGGCACCACGCCCACCGCCACGCTCTGCGGCGCCGACGGCGGCTCCTGCGACAGCGCCCGGATCAGCGGCTCCACCCTCCGGATCGGCGCCGACGGAACGCTCGCCGGTACGGTCACGGTCGCCGGATCCACTCCGCGGGCCGAGTACACGCTCCAGGTCACCGCCGGGGGAGCGCAGGCCCTCACCCCGCTGACCGTCGCCCCGTCCTTCGTCGTGCTCACCCCGTCGGCCGGTCCGAAGGGCACCGCCGTCACCGTCATCGGGCAGGGCTTCGCGAAGGTGGCGACCGTGTCCATCGTCGGGCTGCGGGCCGACGGTTCGCAGACGTCCGATCCGGCGAGGACGAAGGTGGTCGGGCTGGACGGGGCGTTCTCGCAGACCTTCAAGGTCGACGCCGCCGACACCGTCGCCATCCGGGTCCGGGAGGTCCTCGTCAACCCGCGTACCGAGACGGCGGCGTTCACCGTCCAGGACGGGACCGTCCCCGCCGGACCCTCCTTCGCGCTCTCGCCACCCGAGGGGCCCGTCGGCACGGCGGTCCAGGTGACCGGTCGCGGATTCGCCCCCGTCGCCACGGTCTCGGTGACCGGCCGCACCGCGGACGGGAAGCGGACCGCCGACCCGTACGTCACCCGGGTCATCGGACTCGACGGCACCTTCGCCCTCGACTTCACCGTCCGCGACCCGGCGACAAGAGCGATCCGGGCCTGTGAGGTGCTCGTGAACGGAAAAATTGTGCAGCAGTCATTCACGGTGAGTTAACGACTGTTCACTTCTGGTACGTGAAGTGCCGTGAAGGCGTCGGCCGACCTGGACGCGCGTAGACCTCCGGGCTTCGGCCGACGCCGCGCTGACCGGCACTTATGCTGCTTCAAGACAACCTTGCCCCGGTCAACGCCCGGATTCTGGACGAGGCCTTCCGCTGAGCGGACTCGCTCGCTACTGTCCCAAAAAATGAACGCCCCGTGGCAGAGCCGCCCCGGGGCGCAGCCGGTGCCTGGTTAGGCCGGCGGCCTCTCCGTGCGTCGCCGCTGGGACCGGCGGCGCACATTCCTGGGAACCAGCCGCTGCCGCTCATCAAAGAGGAGAGGGCGTCGTGACCGCGGAAACCTCCCAGACGCTCGACCGGGGCCTGAGGGTCCTCAAACTGCTTGCCGACACCGACCACGGCCTGACCGTCACCGAGTTGTCCAACAAACTCGGTGTCAACCGGACCGTGGTCTACCGTTTGCTCGCCACGCTGGAGCAACACGCCCTGGTGCGCCGCGACTTGGGCGGCCGGGCCAGGGTGGGCCTGGGGGTGTTGCGCCTGGGCCGCCAGGTGCATCCGCTCGTCCGGGAAGCCGCGCTGCCCGCGCTGCGGTCGCTCGCCGAGGACATCGGGGCCACCGCCCATCTCACGCTGGTCGACGGCAGCGACGCGCTGGCCGTCGCGGTCGTCGAGCCGACCTGGACGGACTACCACGTGGCCTACCGGGCGGGTTTCCGCCATCCGCTGGACCGGGGCGCCGCCGGCCGGGCGATCCTCGCCGCACGCCAGAAGCCGGTCGGCGAGACCGCCTTCACCCTCACCCACGGCGAGCTGGAGGCCGGGGCGAGCGGGGCCGCGGCGGCGCTGGTGGGGGTGACCGGGGTCGAGGGCAGCGTGGGCGTGGTGATGCTCGCGGACTCCGTGCCCGAGCGCGTCGGCCCCCGCGTGGTGGACGCCGCCCGCGAGGTCGCGGACGCGCTCCGGTAGCGCGGGCTCGGCGGGGCCTCGCACGGTCCTGGCGCACCGGGAGCCCCTGGCGTCCCGGCCCCCGCCGCACGGGTTCCGCCCTCGAACGCCGGGCGGGCCGAAGAGATGCCCTCGATCACCGGGCGGGCCGGAAAGGATGCCCTCAAACGCCGGGCGGGTCGGCTGTGCCACCGGGCGGGCCGGGCGTGGCCCCGCGGGGCGGGGCACTCGGTGACCGGGGCCGGTTAGATTGGGCGGGTGCTCACTCGTCTCTCGCGCCCCCGTGCCCTCGTCCTGTGCGCCCTGCCCGTCCTCGCCCTGTTCGGCGTGGCCGCCTTCGCATCGCTGCCGTTCACCCTGGCGCAGCCCGGCTCGACGGCGAACGTGCTCGGGAACGATCACGGCACGCCCGTGATCAGCATCAAGGGCGTACCCACCCGTACCACCGAGGGTGAGCTGCGGATGACGACGATCGTCGCGACCGGGCCGACC
Organism: Streptomyces sp. NPDC059832; assembly: GCF_042731715.1. Taxonomy (NCBI): domain Bacteria; kingdom Bacillati; phylum Actinomycetota; class Actinomycetes; order Kitasatosporales; family Streptomycetaceae; genus Streptomyces; species Streptomyces sp. NPDC059832. The sequence continues at coordinate 139,000 of NZ_JBHWIY010000002.1, forward strand.
GCCGATGTCGGCATCGGCGATGTGATCGACAGCTGGTTCCGTACGGACCGGGCGGTCCTGCCCCGTGACTCCGTCTACCCGACCGGTGGCTCCGAGAAGGAGATCGAGAAGCACAACCTCGACGACATGGTGAAGTCGCAGGACTCCGCGGTCGACGCCGCCCTGAACTACCTCGGGAAGAAGCCCGGCTCGGTCGACGTGACCCTGCATCTCGCCGACGTGGGCGGCCCCAGCGCCGGCCTGTTCTTCGCCCTCGGCATCGTCGACAAGCTCGACGGCGACGGCTCGGGCGGCGATCTCACCGGCGGCCGCACCGTCGCGGGCACCGGCACGATCCAGGCGGACGGCGAGGTCGGCGCGGTCGGCGGGGTGTCGCTGAAGACCCAGGCCGCACACCGCGACGGGGCGACCGTCTTCCTCGTGCCGAAGGCGGAGTGCAGGGAGGCGGGCGCCGAGCTCCCCAAGGGGCTGCGGCTGATCCCGGTCACGACCCTGAAGAACGCGGTGTCCTCGCTCCGGGCACTGGAGCAGGGGCACAAGGTTCCGAGCTGCTGATCTCCCCGGCCGGTGACGGTACGGGCGCGCGGCCCGCCCCGTCCATCGTGCGCCACGCCGGGAACACCAGCGGGCTCAGCGTCGCCAGCAGGTACACCCCGCCCATCGCCAGCAGCGCCCCCCGCACGCCCGCGCTCTCCACCAGCAGCCCGGCCGCGAGACCGCCCACCGGCATGGCCAGTTCGCCGCCCGCCGTGAGGACCCCGGAGACCCGGCTGCGCAGCTCGTCGGGGACCGTTCCGTAGATCACCGTCGTCAGGATCGGGTTCAGCACCCCGCCCGCGAGACCGCTCAGCGCCATGGTCACGGCGAGCGGCAACGTCGTCCCGGTCAGCGCCGCGACCAGGTACCTGGGCGCGCCGCACAGCACCACGCACACCGTGAACACGACCCGCCGCGAGAAGCGGTGCCCGACCGCCCCGTACAGCAGCGCCCCGGTCAGCCCGCCCGCGCCGAACAGCGCGGTGAGCAGCCCGATGTCCCTGGCCCCGCCCAGTTCGGCGGAGGCGTGCACCGGCAGCAGGACGGCGTTCCAGCCCTGGTCGGTGCCGTTCATGAACATGACCATCGCCACGACCGCCAGCAGCAGCCGGTTGCCCAGCAAGTAGGCGAAGCCCTCGCGCAGTTCGGTGCGGTACGCCCGCAGCGAGACCGGCGCCGCGGCCTTGCGGGGCTCGGCCGCGCGCACCCCTCGTACGCCTGCCGCGATCAGCAGCGCGGACGTCAGGAATGTCGCCGCGTCCAGCAGCAGCACGCTCTCCGCGCCGACGAACGCGATCAGTACGCCGGCCAGCGCGGCCCCGACCATCCGGGCGCCGCGCGAGACGGCGTCGAAGAGGCTGGCGGCGCGGGGGAGGGTGGTGCCGGCGTGCTCGGCGAGATCCGGTACGAGGACGTAGCGCGCGGTGTTGCCGGGGGTGTGCAGGAGTCCGCCGACCGCCATCAGTACGCACAGCATCCAGAAGGCGAGGGCGTCCGCGTAGTGCAACAGCGGAATGGCGGCGACGGCGAGGCCGCACACCAGGTCGGAGGCGACGGAGACCCGGCGCCGTCCGATCCGGTCGATGACGGGACCGCCGATCAGGGCGGAGACGACGATCGGCAGGGTCGCGCAGAAGGCGACGACACCGGCCCGGCCGGCGCTCCCCGTGGTCTCCAGGACGAACCACGGGACGCCGATCAGGGTGAGTGAAGTACCGGCCGTGGATATGGAGTTGGCGGACAGTACGGCGATGAGCGGGATACGGCTGCGGTCCCCCCGGACGTTCACGCCGTACCGGCTGCGAAGGGAGTGCGGCCGGGGTGGCGGGGCAGGATGCGCAGTCCCAGGTCGACGAGGGCCCAGCCGAGCCGGGTGCGCAGGCCGGTGTGCGAGGCGGTCGGTGCGAGGCGGAACTCCGTTGCTTGTTCACGTAGTTCGGAGGAATGCAGGCTGTGCAGCAGCAGATGCGTGTCGGAGTGCATGACGGTGTCCTTCCGGTCAGGAGGGGCTCGTTGCCCGCCGGGTCGTCGTGGTGCGGGCTCGTTGCTCCGCGGGCTGGTTACCCCGTGGGGCGCGGGAAGAAGTGCACATGGCTGCGGACGTTGGCCGATCCCTCGGTGCCTTCCGGAACCCGGCCCCGGTAGCTCTCGATGAGATCGTGGACCTTGAGGATCAGCTCCTCGGTGAGATCCGGGGTGAGGCGCACCGCGAAATCGCTGATGTCCCAGCCGTCGCGCCATTCCTCGGGCCATTCGCGCATGGTGCCGACCCAGGTGTTCAGCTCCTGGGCGTGCGAGCTGGCGATCTCGTGGAGTACGACGTCGACCGCGCCGCGCACCTCGGGGTCCGGGTGGGTCAGGAATCTGCCGCTGTCGAAGATGGTGCCCCGGTGTGAGGCCCGCCACCAGCGCTCGCGGCCCTTGCCGCGCTCCGGGACATCCTCGACGAAGCCGTACGCCGCCAGCTGCCTGAGGTGGTAGCTGGTGGCGCCGCTCGACTCGCCGAGCCGGTCGGCGAGACCGGAGGCGGTGGCGGGGCCGTACTCCCGCAGTGCGGCCAGCAGGCGCAGCCGCAGGGGATGGGCCAGTCCGCGCAGGGTGCGGGCATCGACCTTGTGGATGTTCTCGGCTTCGGCGGGGGTCTCGGCGCCGTCCTCCGGTGCGGGCATGGGTAAATCGTAGAGTTGCAAAACTCTCTTTGCAACAAGTTTTTTGCATAAGACTCTTTGCAACGGAATCTTTGCGAGTGGCGGGCGTCGACCGGGGGGAAGGCGGCGACGGAGGCTCCCCGCTCAGCCCTGCTTGATGAACCCCTCCTGGATCAGCCAGTCCTTCGCCACCTCGTGCGGGTCCTGCCCGTCCACGTCCACCTTGGCGTTGAGCAGCTGCGCGACCTCGGTGGTCAGCTTCTTGCTGACCGGGTCGAGCAGCCCGGCGATCTGCGGATACTTCTCGAAGGTCTTGGTGTGGACGACCGGCGCCGCGTTGTAGTTGGGGAAGAAGTGCTTGTTGTCGACGAGCACATCGAGGTTCATCGCCTTGATCCGGCCGTCCGTGGTGAACACCTCGCCCAGCAGACAGGAGTTGGACTTCGAGACCTGGGTGTAGATGATCCCGGCGTCCATCTTCTTGATGTTGGCGGCCGGGAGCGACATCCCGTAGGCCTTCTCCATGCCCGGCAGCCCGTCGTCGCGCGAGGCGAACTCGTTCTCCACGCAGATCGTCACCGCCGACGGGTCCTTCTTCGCCAGCGCCGCGACGTCGGAGAGCGTCTTCAGGTGGTACTTCGCGTTGTTCTTCCGGCTGATGGCGAGCGCGTAGGTGTTGTTGAGCGTGGACGGCGTCAGCCAGGTCACCCCGTTTCTGCGGTCCTGGTCACGGACCGCCACCCACTGCTTCAGCGGGTCGGGGATCGGTTTCGCGTGGCCCAGGTAGGTGATCCAGCCGGTGCCCGTGTACTCGTACATCGCGTCCGCGTCACCCTTGACGATCGCCTCGCGCGCACTGATCGAGCCGGGCAGGTTCGTCCGGTCCAGGACCTCCGCGCCGGCGGCCTTGAAGACCAGGCCGATCATCTGGCCCAGGACGATGTTCTCGCTGAAGTTCTTCGAGGTGACGGTCAGCGAGGCACCGTTCAGCGGCTTCCCCCGGCCGACCGAGCCCGGCTCCACGTCGTCCACCATCGGCGAGCCGCTCTTCAGCCCGCACCCGGAGAGCAGCAGCGCCACCGCCGCCGCCGTCACCGCCAGGCCGGCCCGTACCTTCCGCGGACCCATCACCCCACCTCCAGTCCGCGCGGCGTCAGGGCCACCTCGACCAGTGAGGCCAGCCAGTCCACCAGCAGCGCCAGCACCACCGTCAGTACGGAACCGAGCACCAGCACCGGCATCCGCTGGGTCTGGATGCCCGAGGTGATCAGGTCCCCGAGGCCGCCGCCACCGACGAAGGTGGCCAGGGTCGCCGTGCCGACATTGAGCACCAGCGCCGTGCGCACCCCGGCCAGGATCAGCGGGACGGCGAGCGGCAGTTCGACCTTGGTGAGCGTCCCCGTCGCCGACATGCCGATGCCGCGCGAGGCCTCGACCAGGTTCGGCTCGATCGCCTTGAGGCCGGCCACCGTATTGGAGAAGACCGGCAGCACCGCGTAGATCACCATGCCGATGATCGCCGTGGAAGGGCCGATGCCCAGCCAGATCACCAGCAGCGCCAGCAGGCCGATCGCCGGTGTCGCCTGCCCGATGTTGGCGACCGCCGTGACCACCGGGGCACCCCTGCGCAGCCCGCGCCGGGTCAGCGCGATCCCCAGCGGAATGGCGATGATCAGCACCCAGAACGTCGAGATCGCGGTCAGCCGCACATGCTGCCACCAGCGCAGCTGCACATTGCCGCCGGTCAGCGAGTTCCGCGCGATCGAGTCGAGATGGACATGGGTGATCCACAGATACGTGATGACCAGCACGATCGCGAGTGCGAGCGGCATCATCACCAGCTTGCGCCAGGTCAGCCGGCGCGGCGGACCGGCCGGTGGCGGGGCGGGCTCCTCCTCCTCGTCCCGGAAGGCATGGCCCTTGACGTCGTGCTCACCGGGCGGGCGGTCCTTGTCGGAGGACGGCACGGGCGGCTCGGAGCGTGCCCGGCGGGAGGACTCGTGGTTCAACGGTGAGTCGGGGGTCATACGCCCGCACCGCCCTCCAGCTCCGCCGCGGTCTGGTGGCTGCGCAGCTCCTCCAGGTCGTGCTGGTGCTCGATGGCGGCGAGCCGGTCGGCCTCCAGCAGTTCATGGACGGAGTTCATCAGGGTCTGCATGTCGACGACCCCGATGAACTCGCCGCGCCGCCCGGTCACCGCGACCCGCCCGCCGCTGTCGATCAGCACCGCCTCCAGCGCGTCGTGCAGCGTCGCGTCGCGCGTCACCGTGTCGTGGACCAGCTGCCCGGCCCGTGCCAGCGAACCCCGGGCCCGCATCAGGTCGCCGCGCCGCAGCCACTTGTACGGGCGGTTCCTGCGGTCCAGCATCAACAGCTCGTTGTGCGGGCCGCTGCGCAGCTTGTTGAAGATCGACTGGAGCGGGTCGTCGACCGTCACCGTCGGGAACGTGGCCATCTCCACATCCCGTACGCGGGTGAGGTTGAGCCGCTTCAGCGCCGCGCCGGCCCCGACGAAGCCCGAGACGAAGTCGTCCGTCGGATTGGTGAGGATCGCCTCCGGGGTGTCGAACTGCGCGATGTGCGAACGCTCCCGCAGCACGGCGATCCGGTCACCCAGCTTGATCGCCTCGTCGAAGTCGTGGGTGACGAAGACGATCGTCTTGTGCAGTTCGTGCTGGAGCCGGATCAGCTCGTCCTGGAGGTGGTCACGGGTGATCGGGTCGACCGCGCCGAACGGTTCGTCCATCAGCAGCACCGGCGGATCGGCCGCCAGCGCCCGCGCCACGCCCACCCGCTGCTGCTGACCGCCGGAGAGCGCGCGGGGATAACGCCCGTGGAACTCCCGCGGATCGAGCCCCACCAGATCGAGCATCTCCTCGACCCGGTCCTTCACCTTCGACTTCGACCAGCCGACCATCTTCGGCACGAGGGCGATGTTCTCGGCGACCGTCATGTGCGGGAAGAGCCCGGACGACTGGATCGCGTACCCGATCTTGCGGCGCAGCTTCACCGGGTCGATGTCGGTGACGTCCTCGTCGTTGATCCTGATCCGCCCGGACGACGGCTCGATCAGCCGGTTGATCATCTTCAGGGTGGTGGACTTCCCGCAGCCGGACGGCCCGACGAAGATCACCGTCTCGCCGGCCTTGATGTCCATCGAGACGCTGTCCACCGCCGGGTTCGGGTTGCCCGGATAGTGCTTGGTCAGGTCCTCCAGCTGGATGGTGGCACCGGAGGTGGTTCTCTCCGTTCCGGCGCCGTCGGTGTCCGCGCTCCCGGTGGCGGTCTCAGACACGAATCCCCCTTGGAATGGTGAGCCGCCCGAGCAGTACGTACGCGGCGTCGAAGAGCAGGGCGAGGATGACGATGCCGAGCGTGCCCGCGAGGACCTGATTGATCGCGTTGGCGCTGCCCAGCGAGGCGATGCCGCGGAAGATCTCGTTGCCCAGGCCGGGCCCCGAGGCGTACGCGGCGATGGCGGCGATGCCCATCAGCATCTGGGTGGAGACCCGGATCCCGGTGAGGATCGGCGGCCAGGCGAGCGGCAGTTCCACCCGGCACAGCCGGGCCAGCCGCGACATCCCGATGCCCTTCGCCGCGTCGACCAGTGCCGGATCGACGCCGCGCAGCCCGACGATGGCGTTGCGGACGACGGGCAGCAGCCCGTACAGCGTCAGGGTGATCACCGTGGGCGCGACCCCGAGGCCGACGAGCGGGATGAGCAGACCGATCGCGGCGAGGGAGGGGATGGTGAGGATCGTCGCCGTCGACGTGATGGCCAGCGACCCGGCCCAGCCGCTGCGATAGGTGACGACCCCGATCAGGATGCCCAGCACGGTGGCGATGACCATGCACTGGAACACGGCGCTGACATGCTGGTACGCGTCGGTGAGCAGCTGTTGGTGGCGATTGCCCAGGTACTCCCAGAAGCTCACGCGTCACTCCTCGGCTCAGTCGTTGTCCTCCGCGGCCTGCTCGACGAGCGGGATGATCCGCAGCGGGACCGGGTTCTCCATGACGATGGCCGTGGAGGCCCGGACGATGCCATCAAAACCGACAACCCGGTCGATCACCCGTTGAAGATCGGCGTTGGAACGCGCGACGAGACGGCAGAGCATGTCGCCGTGCCCGGTGGTGGTGTGCAGCTCCAGCACTTCCGGTACGCCGGCCAAGTGGGCCCGTACGTCGGAGCCTTGGCCCTGCTTGATCTCCAGCGTGGCGAACGCGGTGACGGGATAGCCGAGTGCCGCCGGATCGACCGCCGGGCCGAATCCGCGGATGACTCCATTCGACTGAAGCCGGTCGAGCCGGGCCTGCACCGTCCCGCGGGCCACGCCGAGCCTGCGCGATGCTTCCAGGACGCCGATGCGGGGCTCGCGGGCCAGCAGCACGATGAGCCGCCCGTCCAGATGATCGATCGCCATGGTCTTCTCCGGAGGGCCGACGTGATGGTCATCATGTACAGATAGCCCGCTCATCATCCCTATCCGCTGTACAGATTGCCCAGCGGATTCGCAAACTATTGCGCACCTTGCGAAGCGGCGAGAGCCTTCGGACATGACTGAGACTCTGCACACCACCCCCGAGACAGCCCGGCAGGCCGACCCCTTCCCGGTCAAGGGAATGGACGCGGTCGTCTTCGCCGTCGGCAATGCCAAGCAGGCCGCGCACTACTATTCGACGGCGTTCGGCATGAAGCTGGTGGCCTACTCCGGACCGGAGAACGGCAGCCGCGAGACGGCGAGTTACGTACTGACCAACGGATCGGCCCGTTTCGTCTTCACCTCCGTCATCAAGGCCGCCACCGACCACGGCCGCTTCCTCGCCGCCCATGTGGCCGAGCACGGCGACGGCGTCGTCGACCTGGCCATCGAGGTCCCGGACGCCCGCGCGGCCTACGCGTACGCGGTCGAGCACGGCGCCCTCGGCCTCGACGAGCCGCACGAGGTCAAGGACGAGCACGGCACCGTCGTGCTCGCCGCCATCGCCACGTACGGCAAGACCCGCCACACCCTCGTCGAGCGCTCCGGCTACGAGGGCCCCTACCTGCCCGGCTACACCGCGGCCGACCCGATCGTCGAGCCCCCGGCCAAGCGCACCTTCCAGGCCGTCGACCACTGCGTCGGCAACGTGGAACTCGGCCGGATGAACGAGTGGGTCGGCTTCTACAACAAGGTCATGGGCTTCACCAACATGAAGGAGTTCGTGGGCGACGACATCGCCACCGAGTACTCCGCGCTCATGTCGAAGGTCGTCGCCGACGGCACCCTCAAGGTCAAGTTCCCGATCAACGAACCCGCCATCGCCAAGAAGAAGTCCCAGATTGACGAGTACCTGGAGTTCTACGGCGGCGCCGGCGTCCAGCACATCGCGCTCGCCACGAACGACATCGTCGCCTCGGTACGGGCGATGCGGGCGGCGGGCGTCCAGTTCCTGGACACGCCCGACTCGTACTACGACACCCTCGGCGAGTGGGCGGGCGAGACCCGCGTACCCGTGGAGATCCTGCGCGAGCTGAAGATCCTCGTCGACCGCGACGAGGACGGCTACCTGCTGCAGATCTTCACCAAGCCGGTCCAGGACCGCCCGACCGTCTTCTTCGAGATGATCGAGCGCCATGGCTCGATGGGCTTCGGCAAGGGCAACTTCAAGGCCCTGTTCGAGGCGATCGAGCGCGAGCAGGAGAAGCGCGGCAACCTCTGACCCCCGGGTCGGCGCGCCACAGGCTCCGGACTGCTCAACGGCCGCCCGGGGCCTGTGGCGTTGTCGCGGGCTTCTGCGGCTCGGGTTTCTGCGGTTCCGGCTTCTTCGGTTCGGGTTTCTGCGGTGCGGGAGCCTCGGCCGCGGGCACCGGCTCGGGCTCCGGCTCCGGGGCGGGCCGCATGTCGTGCGGGACGACCGGCGGGGGAGGCGTCAGGCTGTCCAGGGCCTCCCGGGCGGCCGGACCGGCCAGCGGCGAGAACAGCGGGTTGGAGCGCAGGGCCTCCTCCAGATTGCGGCGCGCCGGACCGTACTCCCGCAACGCCTTCTGGATCACGCCCAGGTGGTACGCGTACGAGGCGTTCTGCCCACCCGTGTCGACCGCGTGGGCCGCGTACTCCAGCGCGGCGGACGGGTCGCCGGAGCGGTGCAGGGCCCAGCCCAGCGCGTCCGCCACCGCCGCGCTGCGGTGCGAACGCGCCCACGCGCCGTCCAGCAGCTCGACCGCCGCGTCCGGGTCCCCGTGATCGGCCTCGTAACGACCGCGCAGGAGCGCGTTGTCCACGCCCTGGGCCTCGTCCCGGGCGAGCGCCTCGCGGAGCCGTTCGTACTGGATGCGGGCCTCGCCGTCCAGCCCCAGCGACTCGTACAGCTCGCCCAGCTCCAGCATGTATTCGGGCCGGGGGAGATGCTCCAGCGCGGCCCGGTAGTCGCGCTGCGCCTCGTCCGTACGGCCGAGCGCGACCAGTGCCCTGGCCCGGCCCGCGAGCGACGGATGGTGGGCGCGGTCGGTCCGCAGCGCCGCGCTGTACTGCGCGACCGCTTCCTGCGGCTCGCCCCGCTCCCAGGCCAGTTCGCCCAGCAGGGCCAGGCATTCCGCCTTCTGCGCGGGTGTGGCCGCCCGGTCCGCCGCGTCCTGGGCGTTGGCCAGCGCGTCCTCGCGCCAGCCGCGGGCCAGGTACATCCGTGCCGTCTGCAGGAGCGCCGGGACCCCCGCGCGCAGCGCCGTGAACCTCGCCACCGCCGTGTTCACGGACTTGTGGTCCCCGAGACCGCTGTACGCGTCGATCAGCGCCGGATACACGGTCCACTGCTTCGGCTGCCGCGCCCGTACCGTCTCGCCCCACTTCTTCGCCGTGGCGAAGTCGTGCCGGGCGTCGGCGAGCTCCGCGAGTCCCACCCAGGCCGCCGTGTTCCCGTTCTCACCCGGCCGGACATTCAGCGAGCGCTTCAGCGCCTGCTCGGCCCGTCCGTAGTACGCCGTGTCCGCGGAACGCCGCGCCCACTCCACGTAGGCCGTGCCGAGCACCGCCCAGGACCGCGCGTCGGACGGATGCGTGCCCACCCACTGCTGCCGGTCCCCGATCAGCGCCGTCAGATCGGAGAGCGAGGCCGGGGAGCCCGCGGCCGTCGCCGTCAGCGCACGCGAGACCGGGCCGGGCACGGGCGGCGTCGAGGCCTTCTTCCCGTCCTCCGGAACGGCCACCACCGCACCCGTCACCAGCACCGCACCCGCCACCACGCCCAGGGCCGCCCTGCGCAGCGTCGTACGCAGCGAGAGGGGCGGGAGCTCGGCCGGTGACGTCAGCTCGGAGAGCGCGGAGGCGCCGGAGAAGCCGGAGAGCGCGGGGTCGTCAAGGGGAGGGCGGCTCGGTTCGGGGGGCTGCGGAGGCTGCTGCGGCATGACATCCATGCCGATCACTCTGCGTCAGTAATAAGAGCACACCGCGTCTTGTGAAGGCCGCCGCAGACGGGTTCACACCAATGGGCCCGGGTGCCACCCTTGGATCATGAACGGTCTTCTCGAACAACTGCGTGCGGGACTGCCCGCCGAGGCGCTGATCACGGATCCCGACGTCACCGCCTCGTACGCCCACGACATGGCGAGCTTCTGCGACGCGGGCACGCCCGCGGTCGTCGTGCTCCCGCGCACGGTCGAGCAGGTCCAGCACGTCATGCGCACCGCCACCGCGCTGCGCGTCCCGGTCGTCCCGCAGGGAGCCCGCACCGGCCTGTCGGGCGCGGCCAACGCCTCCGACGGCTGCATCGTGCTGTCCCTGGTCAAGATGGACCGGATCCTGGAGATCAGCCCGGTCGACCGGATCGCCGTCGTCGAGCCCGGCGTCGTCAACGCGGTGCTGTCCCGGGCGGTCGACGAGCACGGTCTCTGCTACCCGCCGGACCCCTCCAGCTGGGAGATGTGCACCATCGGCGGCAACATCGGCACCGCGTCCGGCGGCCTGTGCTGCGTGAAGTACGGGGTCACCGCCGAATACGTACTCGGCCTGGAGGTCGTCCTCGCAGACGGGCGTCTGCTCACCACCGGCCGCCGCACCGCGAAGGGCGTCGCCGGATACGACCTCACCCGGCTCTTCGTCGGCTCGGAGGGCAGCCTCGGCATCGTCGTCAAGGCCGTGCTCGCGCTGAAGCCCCGGCCGCCGCAGCAGCTGGTCCTGGCCGCGGAGTTCCCGAGCGCGGCGACCGCCTGCGACGCGATCTGCCGGATCATGGAGCGTGGTCACACTCCGTCACTCCTCGAACTGATGGACCGTACAACGGTCCAGGCCGTCAACAAGATGGCCAACATGGGCCTCCCCGACACCACCGAGGCGCTCCTGCTCGCCGCATTCGACACGCCGGACCCGTCGGCCGATCTGGCCGCCGTCGCCGAGCTCTGCACCGCGGCGGGCGCCACCGACGTGGTCCCCGCGGAGGACGCCGCCGAGTCGGAAATGCTGCTCCAGGCCCGGCGGATGTCGCTCACGGCGCTGGAGACCGTCAAGTCGGCCACGATGATCGACGACGTCTGCGTACCCCGCTCGAAGCTCGGCGCCATGCTGGAGGGCACCGCGGCCGTGGCCGAGAAGTACGGCCTCACCATCGGCGTCTGCGCGCACGCGGGCGACGGCAACACCCACCCCGTCGTCTGCTTCGACCACACCGACGCCGACGAGTCCCGGCGGGCCCGCGAATCGTTCGACGAGATCATGGCGCTCGGCCTGGAGCTCGGCGGCACGATCACCGGTGAACACGGCGTAGGAGTCCTGAAGAAGGAGTGGCTCGCGCGCGAGCTCGGCGAGGTGAGCGTCGAACTGCACCGGGGCATCAAGCAGGCGTTCGACCCGCTGGGGCTGCTCAACCCCGGCAAGGTGTTCTGACGGTCGGCGTGCCGGCGGCCGGGCGGAACCGCGCCCGCTCATGCCTCGCCGTCCTGCGACTCGTCCGACGGCCACGGGTCGCGCATCCACAGGTCGTCGGCCGGCAGCGGCGCGAGCAGCTCGGCGAGGCCCTCGTCGATCCCGAGCAGCTCGGCCTCCGTGCCGGGCGGGACCACCCGCAGCGTCCGCTCCACCCAGGCGGCCACCGCGGCGGACGGCACCTCCAGGAGCGCGTTCCCGTCGGGCGAGGTCAGCGCGACGAAGATGACGTTGCGCCGTTCGACCTTGGTCGGCCAGATCCGGACGTCCCCGTGACCGCACGGCCGGAACACCCCCTCGACCAGCAGATCGCGGGCGAACGTCCAGTGGACCGGGTAGTCGGAGCCGATGTGAAAGGCGACGTGCACGGCGTACGGGTCCTCCGTGCGGTACGTCAGACGGGCGGGTACGGGGATGCTGCGCTCGGGCGACAGGACCAGCTTGAGTTCCAGATCGCGTTCCACGACGGTGTGCATGAGTGCGTCCTTCCGGTGCCTGTGGGCCGGTCCCATGACCGGTCCGCACAAGGAGAGAGCGCCCTCCCTGCCATCTATTACGCGACTTCCGAAAAATATTTCCGGGCGACGGGAAAGCGGCCCAAACCCCTGGAGTGGCCCAGGGGTACGCGGGCGTCTGGTAGATGTGGACCCGTTGCATTCAGGCCTCGAAGAGATACGGGACCACGGTGATGAGCGCCCCAACCCCGGCACCCGGTGACGAAAGCCCCCGCGAGGGGTACTACCCCGACCCGTCCATTCCCGGATATGTCCGGTACTGGAACGGTGCTTCGTGGGTGCCCGGCACGAGCCGCCCCGCTCCTCAGCAGGGCGAGTCGATGCCTGTGGCCCCTTCCGGAGCAGAGCCCTCCGCCCCGGCGGCCGAGCCGGAGTCGCAGCCGCAGCCGCTCCCGGCGGTCCCGGCACCGGTGGACGAGACCGGCCCGGTCTTCCTCGACGAGGAGCCGCACGCGGCCAACCGCCCCGAACCGGCCACCGCCTGGCAGGCCGACGCCTCCCGGCAGACCGGATTCGGCGGGGAACGCGACCGACGGGTCTCCTGGGGCGGCCCCGGCCGGCCCGATGAACAGGGCGGCCAGGGTGAACAGGCCCGGCCGTCGGGGCCGGAGGCCGGAGCCGGTACGGAGCCCGGCCACGATCCGCGCATGCCCGCCGACCTCGTCCCGGTGAACCCCGTCCCGGTGAACCCTGTCCCCGTGAACCCAGTCCCGGCCGCCCGGGTGCCGGACGACCGTGCTCCCGCGGTCCGTGCCCCCGCCGACCGTGCCCCCGCGGATCCGCGACGGCCCGCCGCCGCTTCCCCTTCCTCGGAGCCGGCGGACGGTGCGCTGCCGGGCGCGCGGGACGCCGGTGGCCAGGTCCCCGAGCACACCGTGGCGATCCGGGTCGGCCCCCGGCCCGCTCGCCGTGCGCCGGAACCGGCGGCCACGGAGGGGACGATGGCGATCCGCGCGATTGCCCCCGGCGCGGGCGCACAGGCCCCCGCCCCGGCCCCGGCACAGAACCCCGCTCCGGCCCCCGCGCAGAACCCCGCCCCCTGGACGCAGCAGTCCAATCCGCCCGCCCAGCCCCAACTCCCGGCCCAGCAGCACCAGCCTCAACTCCAGCCCCAACCCCAGCTCCAGCTCCAACTCCCGGTCCAGCAGCACCAGCCCCCGCCCCAGCAGCCCCGCCCGCAGTTCGGTGCACAGGGTGCGCAGGGTGCCCAGCCGGACCAGCCCGTCGTGCCCTGGAAGCCTCCGGTCGACGACCCCTTCCAGCAGCTCGCGCAGGCCCAGGCGGCGGCCAGGCCCGCCGGGCTCGGCAAGCGGTTCGCCGCCCGGCTGATCGACACCGTCGTACTGCTGGCGCTCGTCGGCGGGATCGGCTTCCCGCTCGTCTCGCAGGCGCTGGACCACATCGACGAGAAGATCAACGCGGCGAAACTGTCCGGTGAGACGGTCACCGTCTGGCTGGTGGACTCCACCACGGCCGGTCTGTTCGGCGGGGTGCTCGGCGCGTTCCTCGTGCTCGGCGTCCTGCTGGAGGCGCTGCCGACGGCCAAGTGGGGGCGCACGCTCGGCAAGAAGCTCTGCGGACTCGAAGTGCGTGACATCGAGTCCCACGGCGCCCCGGCCTTCGGCGCCGCGCTGCGCCGCTGGCTGGTCTATGGCGTGCTGGGCGTCCTCGTGATCGGCGTGGTCAACGTGCTGTGGTGCCTGTTCGACCGGCCGTGGCGCCAGTGCTGGCACGACAAGGCGGCACACACCTTCGTGGCGGGCTGACTGCACTCATCCGGCCGACGGCCCATCGGGTGAGGGGCCGTCGGGCCGCTCGTTCCCCCGAACGCACCTGAGCCGTTGCGGGCACCCCCGGGGCGGGGTGCACTGCCCCCATGAGCAACGATCAGCCGACGTCCGGTCAGCCGCCCGAGGACGACCCGTTCCTCAAGAAGCCGCACGAGCCGCCGTCATCGGGTTCGCCGTACGACAGCGCTCCGCCGCCCCCGCCGCCGCCGTACGATCCGGGCCCCTTCGGTGGCGGCGGACCGTACGGCGGCGTGGATCCGCTGGCCGGCATGCCCCCGCTCGCGGAGCCGGGCAAGCGCATCCTGGCCCGGCTGATCGATTTCCTGATCATCTCGATCCCGCTCTATCTGATCTCGCTGCCGTGGGGCGGCGCGGTCGAGGTGTCGGACAACACCGGCAACGGCAACGGCAGCAGCGTCGGCGACGTCTTCAGCCAGACGTACAGCGGGCACCAGCTGCTGTGGTCGCTGATCGGCCTGGTCGTCTACGTCGCGTACGACACGTACTTCACGCACAAGGACGGCCGGACCCTCGGCAAGCGGCTGATGAAGCTGCGGGTCGCGATGCTCAACGACGGCCGGGTGCCGGACACCGGTGCTTCGTTCCTGCGGGCCGTGGTGCTGTGGCTGCCGGCGCTGCTGTGCTGCCCGTGCCTGTGGTGGCTGATCAACATCGTGCTCATGTTCACGGACAAGCCGTACCGGCAAGGCCTCCAGGACAAGGCGGCGAAGACGGTGGTCGTGCAGACCAACTAAGGGCTGTCCCTGATCCTCCGTACCGGACGTGGTCCCGGCAGCCGTGCGCGGTCGCGGTTCGGTGGTTCAGTGCCGCAGGGAGTGCTGGCCCACGCGCGCGTCCGCGGCGGGCGCGGAAGGCTGTGCGGCCTCGCGGTGCGCGGGGATCGGGGACTGGACCCCGTCGCGGGCGAGGCCCTCGGCCTCGACGGCCGCGGAGACCGCGTCCTGGTTCACCCGGACCGCGGAGCGGGCCCTCGCCGGCTTCGCGGTTTTCGCGCGTGACGGCTGGGGTACGGTCACGGCCACCAGTAGACCGAGCGCGAGCGCCGCGGTTCCGATGACGGCGATTCCGACGCCCGAACCCGTACGGGAAAGCAGCAGCATCGCGAGGGTCGCGAAGACGACGGTGACCGAACCGTAGGAGAGCTGTGCGGCAGTGGGACGCGGCATGGCGGTATCCGTCCTCGGGGCATCGGATGGGCAGTCTCTCAACACGGTCGCACTGTCAAGCGACTCTACGACGGTGGATGCCCGACAGGGACCACTGGTAAGCACGGCCTAACCCACGGTACTGGTGCACGGGGGGCGCACGGAGTCATACTCCGCTCCAACCGTGGTCCATGACGCACCGGTTGCCCGCTCGATGAACGTCCGGATAACGGAAGCGTTCTCCTGCATAGTGCACTTGGCCTGTTCAAGTCAAGATCTGTCTTTTCTCGCGTAACTCCGGTCGAATGTCGTCACTTGTGACGCGTATTCGCGCGCGGCCCCACATCCCCCTGGCCGCAGCGGCGAGTGCCGGGGAGGACTGCATCAAGTGACCAAGAACAGACGGGCGCTTCGCGCTGCAGCGGTTGTCGTGGCCATGGCCGCCACTGCCGCCACGGCGTCAGCTTTTGCCACGGCCCAGGCAGATGACAAGACGCCGGCAGCCAAGAGCACCACCATCGACCGCCGCGACCCGGGGTCGGCCAAGGGCAACGAGCACGACCTGAAGGGCCCGTTCACCAAGCAGCAGGACGCGCAGCGTCAGGCCGCCCTTGAGCAGGTCATATCGGGCGACAAGAAGATCTCGAAGAAGGGCGGCTCCAAGGTCGTCAAGCTCGACGACAAGAAGTACGTCGAGCTCGGCCGCGAGAAGACCGACAAGATCTTCACGATCCTGGTGGAGTTCGGCGACAAGGTCGACAACACCACCATGTACGACCCGGACGGCGAGGGCCCGAAGCCGCCCGTCCCGAAGTACGGGGGCACGCCCGGCCCGCTGCACAACAAGATAGCCAAGCCGGACCCCAAGAAGGACAACAGCACCGCCTGGCAGGCCGATTACAACCAGGCGCACTTCCAGGACCTCTACTTCGGTTCGGGTGCCGGCAAGGACTCGCTGAAGACGTACTACGAGAAGACGTCCTCCGGGCGCTACTCGGTCGACGGCGAGGTCTCCGACTGGGTCAAGGTGCCGTACAACGAGGCCCGTTACGGCTCCAACTTCTGCGGTGCGACCAACTGCGCCAACGCCTGGGACATGATCCGGGACGGCGTGAACGCCTGGGCCGCCGACCAGAAGGCCAAGGGCCGTACGCCCGAGCAGATCAAGACGGATCTCGCCAAGTACGACCAGTGGGACCGTTACGACTACGACAACGACGGCAACTTCAACGAGCCCGACGGCTACATCGACCACTTCCAGATCGTTCACGCCGGTGAGGACGAGTCCGCGGGTGGCGGCGCCGAGGGCAAGAACGCCATCTGGGCCCACCGTTGGTACGCCTACGGCACCGACGCCGGCGCGACCGGCCCGGCCGACAACAAGGCCGGCGGCACCCAGATCGGTGACACCGGCATCTGGGTCGGCGACTACACCGCGCAGCCCGAGAACGGCGGCCTGGGCGTCTTCGCCCACGAGTACGGCCACGACCTGGGCCTGCCGGACCTCTACGACACCACCAACACCGCCGAGAACTCGGTCGGTTTCTGGTCCCTGATGTCGGCCGGCTCCTGGCTCGGCACCGGCAAGGACTCGATCGGTGACCTGCCCGGCGACATGACCGCCTGGGACAAGCTCCAGCTGGGCTGGCTCGACTACGCCGAGGCCAAGGCCTCGACGAAGTCCACCCACAAGCTGGGCGTGTCGGAGTACAACACCAAGAACAAGCAGGCGCTCGTCGTCACGCTGCCCGAGAAGCCCGTCACCACCGCCGTCACGAAGCCGGCGGAGGGCTCCAAGCAGTGGTGGAGCGACATGGGCGACAACCTCAACAACACCCTCTCCCGTCCGGTCGACCTGACCGGCAAGTCCAAGGCCTCCCTGGACCTTGCGGGCTGGTGGGACATCGAGAAGGACTACGACTACCTCTACACCGAGGTGTCGGAGAACGGCGGCACCAGCTGGACCGCGATCGACGGCACGGCCGACGGCAAGGCGATCCCGCGCGACGCCAGTGACAAGCCGGCCCTGACCGACGTCTCCGGCAAGTACCAGAAGCTCTCCTTCCCGCTGGACGCCTACGCGGGCAAGAAGATCGACATCCGCTTCCGCTACGCCACCGACGGCGGCGCCGGCGGCATCGGTTTCGCGGCCGACACCATCTCGGTCAACGCCGACGGTGCCGCGCTCTTCACGGACAACGCCGAGGGCGACGACAACGGCTGGACCGCCAAGGGCTTCTCCCGCGTCGGCGAGTCGTTCGAGAAGGACTACCCGCAGTACTACATCGCGGAGAACCGCCAGTACGTCAGCTACGACAAGACCCTCAAGGTCGGCCCGTACAACTTCGGCTTCTCCAAGACCCGTCCCGACTGGGTCGAGCACTACCCGTACCAGAACGGTCTGCTCGTCTGGCTCTGGGACAAGTCCCAGAAGGACAACAACGTCTCGGTCCACCCGGGCCAGGGCCTGATCCTGCCGGTCGACTCCCACGCCAAGCCCCTGAAGT
The DNA here is from genome assembly GCF_042731715.1 of Streptomyces sp. NPDC059832. NCBI lineage: Bacteria > Bacillati > Actinomycetota > Actinomycetes > Kitasatosporales > Streptomycetaceae > Streptomyces > Streptomyces sp. NPDC059832. Next base: position 156,559 of record NZ_JBHWIY010000002.1, read on the forward strand.
GGGCCGACGGCTCGATCATCCGCAACAAGATCCAGCCGTTCGACGCGCCCTTCAGCTGGTACGCGACCGACGCCTTCACGCTGCACAGCGCGGACGCACCGGTCCGGATCAAGTCGCAGCACGGTGTCCCGGCCTTCGACGACCACAAGGGCACCTACTGGTACAAGGAGAACCCGACCGGAAGTGTTCAGGTCCCTGACACGAACACCCGGATCTCGATCGTCAAGGAGCCGCGCAGCGGCTCGACGATCACCGTCAAGGTCGGTCCCTCGCACAAGTAGTCCCGTATAACCGCAGGTCAGAGCATGATCGGCCGTCGCCCTCTAGCGGGCGGCGGCCGATCGTGTTTAGGTGCGTCTTGTTCGGATTCTTATTGACACGACGTCTCACGGGGGAGCGCGGAGTATGGCAGGCGGAGGATTCTGCAAGTTGCCGAACGGCAGTGTGGTGGTGGCGATCACCCTGCCCAGTCCGACGGACGGAGCGGGTCCGGGCACCCCGGTCCGGGTCCTGGTGCACGCGGCCAACCGGGCCCGCGCCCTGACCCGGCTGCGCAACGCGGGCCTGCGCGCGGTCTACCTCCGCGGCAACGCCGAGCCGCCCACACCCGACGAGATCACCGCCGTGCTGCACCACCCCGACGGGCTGCTGTGGCGGGCGAGACCGGAGAAGGCGCAGGAGCTCTGGCACCCGATCCGGGCCCTGGTGCGCCCGGCCATACCCGTACGACGGCCGGCCTGAGGCGCGGGGCCGGCACGGATCGCGGGGCCCGTGCCGCTACACCACCGGCTTGCCGGACAGCTTCACGCCCGCCCTGCGGAGTTCCTCCAGGGCCCGCTCCGTGGTCTCCTCGGCGACCCCCGCGGTCAGGTCGAGCAGCACATGCGTGGTGAAGCCCGCCCGGACCGCGTCCAGTGCCGTCGCCCGCACACAGTGGTCGGTCGCGATGCCGACGACGTCGACCTCGGTGATCCGGCGGTCCCGCAGCCAGTCGGCCAGCCCCACGCCGTTCTCGTCGAGGCCCTCGAAACCGCTGTACGCCGCGGCGTAGGCACCCTTGTCGAACACCGCTTCGACCGCCCCCGAGGCGACCGCGGGCGCGAAGTTCGGGTGGAAGCCGACACCCTCCGTGCCGGCCACGCAGTGCGCCGGCCAGGACTGCTCGAAGTCCGGCTGGGCGGAGAAGTGACTGCCCGGGTCGATGTGGTGGTCGCGGGTGGCCACCACATGGCGGTACCCGGCCTGGGCCTCCCCGATCAGATCGGTGACGGCGGCGGCGACTTCGGCGCCCCCCGCCACGGCGAGGCTGCCGCCCTCGCAGAAGTCGTTCTGAACGTCGACGACGATCAAGGCGCGGTGCATGGCGGGTGTCCTTCGGTGGGGGACGGTCGGCGGTCGTGGGGGGTGTGATTCGAGCCTAGAGACTCCGGTCCCGGATAGGGAGAGGAGGGAACGGAGCCCGCGCGGCGCCCGGGGGTGCGGTGGTGGCCGGGCGCGCCCGCCCACCACCGCACCCCTCGCTCACGCGTACTCCGTGGGGATCACCGGCTCTCCGCGGGACAGCTGCAGCGCCGACATCGGCAGCCCCGCCCGTGCCGCGATGTGCCGCTCGCGCGCCGCGTCCAGCGGCTCCCGGGCGATCACCTCGCCGCCCCTGACCAGCTCGGCCAGCAGCTGCCGGTCGGCCAGCTCCGCGGGCACGGCGCCGGTGCCGACCACCTCCGCCTCGGCCACCCCGTTCTCGTCCAGCCGGCGCGCGGCCCACTTGCGACCGCCCACCGACGACTTCGCGCCGAGCGACTTCTTGGCGACCGGACGCAGCGGCTCCGCGGGGTCGGCGGACCCGGCGCGGGCGACGAGCTTGTAGACCATCGAGCAGGTGGGCTGCCCGCTGCCGGTCACCAGCTGCGTGCCCACCCCGTACGCGTCGACCGGCGCCGCGGCCAGCGAGGCGATGGCGTACTCGTCCAGATCCGAGGTCACCACGATCTTCGTCTCCGTGGCGCCCAGCTCGTCCAGCTGCTGCCGCACCCGGTGCGCGACCAGCAGCAGGTCCCCGGAGTCGATCCGTACCGCGCCCAGCTCGGTGCCGGCGACCTCGACCGCCGTACGGACCGCCTCGGTGACGTCGTACGTGTCGACCAGCAGCGTCGTGCCCCGGCCCAGCGAGTCGACCTGGGCCCGGAACGCGTCGCGCTCGGTGTCGTGGAGCAGTGTGAAGGCGTGGGCGCTCGTCCCGACGGTCGGGATGTTGTAGCGGAAGCCCGCCGCCAGGTCGGAGGTGGTGTCGAAGCCGCCGATGTACGCGGCACGCGCCGACGCCACCGCCGAGAGTTCATGGGTGCGTCGTGCACCCATCTCGATCAGGCCACGCCCACCGGCCGCGGCGGACATCCGGGACGCCGCGGCGGCGATGGCCGAGTCGTGGTTGAGGATCGACAGGATCACCGTCTCCAGCAGCACGCACTCGGCGAAGGAGCCCTCGACCCGCAGGATCGGCGAGCCGGGGAAGTACACCTCGCCCTCCGGGTAGCCCCAGATGTCACCGCTGAAGCTGTAGTCGGCCAGCCAGGCGAGCGTGGGTCCGTCCACGACGTTCTGTTCGCGAAGGAAGGTGAGCATCTCGTCGTCGAAGTGGAAGTTCTCCACCGCGTCCAGCACCCGTCCGATGCCCGCGACGACGCCGTAGCGCCGCCCCTCGGGCAGCCGACGCGTGAACGCCTCGAAGACCGACCGCCGGTCGGCCGTGCCGGCCTTCAGCGCGGCCTGCACCATCGTGAGCTCGTACTGGTCGGTGAAGAGCGCTGTCGACGGCACACCGACCCGTCGCCCAAGGTCCGCAGAGTTCATGTTCCGGATGCTACCCCTATTTCGTCAGAGTGACGAGATCTCGGGTCGTTTGTGCGATGCACCCTCCCGAGTGGCAGCATGGGGTGGGTGAGCGTCGCCCCCACAGAGATCGAGCGTCCCGAATCGGCCGAGGAGACTGTCGTCGTCCCCGAGCCCGACGTCCCCTGGGTGACGCTGGTCCACAACGACCCGGTCAATCTCATGAGCTATGTGACCTATGTCTTCCAGGCCTACTTCGGCTACTCCAAGGACAAGGCGCACAAGCTGATGCTGGACGTCCACCAGAAGGGGCGTGCGGTCGTCTCCAGCGGCAGCCGCGAGGAGATGGAGCGCGACGTCCAGGCCATGCACGGCTACGGGCTGTGGGCCACCCTCACGCAGGACCGCAACTAGACCGATCGTCCGCCGCCCCGCCCGACTCCTGCCCCGCCCGACCCACCATCGGAGAAAACCCATGGCCGGCCACTTCGAGGCCACCCCCGGCGGCGGCGCGGCCGTCGCGCTCGACGAGGTGGAGATCGCGATCCTGCGCTCCCTCGCCGTCCAGCTGCTGGAACTGATCGGCCCCGGCGACGAACCCGCCGAGGGCGCGGACCCGCTCGCCGCCCTCTTCGCGGAGGGGCCCAGCGAACCGCCCACCGATCCCGCCCTGGCCCGCCTCTTCCCCGAGGCGTACGGCGACGAGGACAGCGAAGTGCGGGCCGCCTCCGCCGAGTTCCGCCGCTTCACCGAGAACGATCTGCGCGCCCGCAAGCGCGACGACGCCCTCACCGTCGTGCGCACCCTGGACGCCCTCACGATCGCCGGGAACGGCGGCGCCGTGCTCGAACTCACCGGCGACGAATGCCGCAACTGGCTCGGTGCCCTCAACGACCTCCGGCTCACCATCGGCACCCGCCTGGAGGTCTCCGACGAGGATGAGGACGGGGCCGAGGGCGAGGGCGGGGGCGGCGCCGGATCGCTCTACCGGCTCCCCGACAGCGACCCGCGCAAGCCGATGGTCATGGCCTACCTCTGGCTCGGCGCGCTCCAGGAAACACTCGTGGAAACGCTGATGCCGTAGCGGCGTGCCCCCGGCTTCCCGGGGGTGCGCAGGCCGCGCGTGCGCGTCGGGCGTTCGCTCAACGGACGCTCAAATCCGAATAACGATCCCATCACCTGAATGGTCTTTTTTGCTGCGGCAGGAAACTCTTGTCCGCTTTTTCCTGTGGTGTGCACCACATAATGTCCGGTGGGTCGCCCGGGTGCCCGTGATAAATCTTCACGACCACTCCGGGACGCCACCCCTGTTCCCGAGGGCGCCAGGAGCCGGCAACCACCGGCGGCACTCCATCCATATCCGGGGGGATACAGGACCTGATTCGCAGCCTCAACGGCGCGGATCGGCGTGGAGAAAGGCGCAGCACATGACATCGGCACAGGTCGACAAAGGGCAGGGCGGCCGGCAGGCCGTAGAAGTCGCGGATGCCGGCACGACGGGCGAGGGATACCAGCGGGCCCTCGGCGCCCGTCAGATCCAGATGATCGCCATCGGCGGAGCCATCGGCACCGGCCTCTTCCTCGGTGCGGGAAAGGCAATCGCCAAGGCCGGCCCCAGCCTCATCCTGGCCTACGCCGTCGCGGGCCTGGTGATCTTCTTCATCATGCGGGCCCTGGGCGAACTCCTCATGTACCGCCCGGTCTCGGGCTCCTTCTCCGAGTACGCCCGCGAATTCATCGGCCCCTTCGCCGGATTCGTCACCGGCTGGACCTACTGGCTGTTCTGGGTCGTCACCGGAATCACCGAAGTCACCGCCGCAGCCCAGTACATGACGTTCTGGTTCAGCATTCCCCAATGGGTTTCCGCGCTGATCTTCACGATCATTCTGTACGGCGTGAACCTGATCTCCGTGAAGCTCTTCGGAGAGCTCGAATTCTGGTTCTCCATGGTCAAGGTGACCGCCATCGTCGGCATGATCCTCATCTGCGCCGGAATTCTCACCCTCGGCTTCTCCGACGCCGGGGACACCGCGTCCGTCACCCATCTCTGGTCCGACGGCGGATTCTTCCCGAACGGCATCAAGGGCACCTTGATGACCCTGCAGATCGTGATGTTCGCCTTCCTCGCCGTCGAACTCGTCGGCGTCACCGCGGGTGAGTCCAAGGACCCGAAGACCGTCCTGCCCAAGGCCATCAACACCGTGCCGTGGCGCATCGCCGTCTTCTACGTCGGCGCCCTCATCATGATCCTCTCCGTGGTCCCGTGGACCGAGTTCAAGCCCGGCATCTCGCCGTTCGTCGCCGCCTTCAGCAAGATGGGCCTCGGCATCGGCGCCGGCATCGTCAACTTCGTCGTGCTGACCGCGGCACTCTCCTCCTGCAACTCCGGCATGTACTCCACCGGCCGCATGCTGCGCGACCTCGCGCTCAACGGGCAGGGCCCGAAGTTCTTCACCCGGCTCACCAGGAGCGGCACCCCGCTCGTCGGCACCACCTTCTCCGCCGCCCTGATGCTCGTCGGCGTCTGGATCAACTACCAGTGGCCCGGTGACGCCTTCACCTACGTCGTCTCGTTCGCCACCATCTCCGGCATGTGGGCCTGGATCATGATCCTGATCAGCCAGATCCGCTACCGGCGCCTCGCCGACCGCGGAGCGCTCCCGCAGTCCGGCTTCCGGGCCCCCGGCGCCCCGTACACCAGCATCTACGCACTGGGCTTCATCGCCATGGTCGTCGTGATGATGGGCATCGACAAGGACACCAGGATCTCGCTGTACTGCGCCCCGATCTGGGCCGCCCTCCTCGGCATCTCGTACCTGGTCCTCAAGGCCCGCAACCCCGAGAACAAGGCCTTCGCCAAGAACTGAGCCGCCCCGACCGGCCGCTCCGGCGGTCACGTCCACCATGCGGGCCCCTGCGTACCACACTTCGGTACGCAGGGGCCCGCATGCCTATCCTGGCGAAATGCTGACCATCACCAAGGCGCTCCACGACCAGATCGTCGCGCACTCCCGCGCCGACCACCCCGACGAGGCGTGCGGCGTGGTCGCGGGCCCGGCCGGGACCGGCCGGGCCGAACGGTTCATCCCGATGCTCAACGCCGCCCGGTCGCCCACCTTCTACGAGTTCGACTCGGCCGACCTCCTCAAGCTCTACCGCGAGATGGACGACCGCGACGAGGAGCCGGTGATCGTCTACCACTCCCACACCGCGACCGAGGCCTACCCCTCCCGCACCGACGTCACCTACGCCAACGAGCCCGGCGCCCACTACGTCCTCGTCTCCACCGCCGACACCGACGACGCGGGCCCCTTCCAGTTCCGCTCGTACCGCATCGTGGACGGCGAGATCACCGAGGAGGACGTCGAGGTCGTCGAGGCGTACGAAACCGCCTGACCCCCGTCGTACCGCCTGCCTCACGTCGTACCGCCGGACACCGGCAGGCCGCCCAGCGGCGGACGGGGCCGGACCCACCACGGTCCCGTCCGCCTGTCGAACACCCACCATCCACCAGGTGAGATCACACTCGGGATTACGGACCGGGAATCGATACGATGAGCGCATGGTTCCCCATGACGTGAGCGACAAGACGCCGGGCATGCTGCTCGTCGCGCGCCTGCACGTCGACCTGTGCAGGCTCTCCAGCGCGATCTGTACGTGCCGCCTGCCCGCCGGCCGCAAGGCCTGAGCCGGGCCCGCGGCCCGAGCACCACACACAGCACCACACGTCACGCACCAACCCCCGCGCGGGGGCAGAGCCGCGCGCCCCACGCCACCTCTCCGTTTCCGACAGGAGCCCACGCCATGGCCATCGAGGTCCGCATCCCGACCATCCTCCGCACCTACACCGACGGCGCCAAGTCCGTCGAGGGCAACGGAGCGACCCTCGCCGACCTCCTCACGGACCTGGAGAGCCGCCACAACGGCATCCGCGAGCGCATCGTCGACGGCAACGAACTCCGCCGCTTCGTGAACGTCTACCTCAACGACGAGGACGTCCGCTTCCTCGACGGCATCTCCACCGAGCTCAGCGACGGCGACAACGTCACGATCCTCCCGGCCGTCGCCGGCGGCATGAACTGATGCGGTACGACAGCCCGCTCGCCGCGGTGGGCAACACCCCGCTCGTCCGCCTGCCGCGGCTGTCACCCTCGGACGACGTCCGCATCTGGGCCAAGCTGGAGGACCGCAACCCCACCGGCTCGATCAAGGACCGCCCCGCGCTCCACATGGTCGAACAGGCGGAGAAGGACGGCCGGTTGACCCCCGGCTGCACCATCCTGGAGCCCACCAGCGGCAACACCGGCATCTCGCTCGCCATGGCGGCCAAGCTCAAGGGCTACCGCATGGTGTGCGTCATGCCGGAGAACACCTCCCAGGAACGGCGCGACCTGCTCGCCATGTGGGGCGCCGAGATCATCTCCTCCCCGGCGGTGGGCGGCTCCAACACAGCGGTGCGCGTCGCCAAGGAACTGGCCGCCGAGCACCCCGACTGGGTCATGCTCTACCAGTACGGAAACCCGGACAACGCGGGCGCCCACTACGCCACCACCGGCCCGGAGATCCTCGCCGACCTCCCGTCCGTCACCCACTTCGTGGCCGGCCTCGGCACCACGGGGACGCTCATGGGCGTCGGCCGCTACCTGCGCGAACACAAGCCGGACATCCGGATCGTCGCCGCCGAGCCGCGCTACGACGACCTGGTCTACGGGCTCCGCAACCTCGACGAGGGATTCGTCCCCGAGCTCTACGACGCCTCGGTCCTCACCACCCGCTTCTCCGTCGGCTCGGCGGACGCGGTCACCCGTACCCGCGAACTCCTCCAGCAGGAGGGCATCTTCGCGGGCGTCTCCACCGGCGCGGCGCTCCACGCGGCGATCGGAGTCGGAAACAAGGCCGTCAAGGCGGGGGAGCCGGCCGACATCGTCTTCGTCGTCGCGGACGGCGGCTGGAAGTACCTGTCGACGGGCGTCTACACGGCCCCGACCACGGAAGCGGCCATCGAGACGCTGCACGGCCAGCTCTGGGCGTAGGGCCCCGGACCTGTTCGGCGGAGCACCCCCGAGCAAGACCCAAGGGGGGGGGCGCCCCCCCCCCACCCCCCCACCCCCCCCCCCCCCCCCCCCCCGCCCCCCCCCCCCCCCCCCCACCCCCCCT
>NZ_JBHWIY010000002.1:164553-232273 GCF_042731715.1 Streptomyces sp. NPDC059832
GGTGATTGCTCCTTCACCTCCCCCAACCAGACCGCCGCCGCCGCACCTTTCCTCTACCCTTTCTGCCATCACCCCCCCCCCCCTTCCCTCCGCCCCCCCCCCCCCCAGGCCCCGGGCGCGGGCGCACCCCGCCCACGCCCGAGCCCACCCCGCCCCACCTCATCCGAGCCCCCGCACCCGCTCCCACACCGCCTCGTCCACGACCCCCACCCGTCGCCGGAACCCGCGCACGGCGACCTCCCGCAGCTCGTCCGTCTCCAGGAAGCTGGCCCGGCCCTGCGCGTCCCCCACCGTCCCCGCGGGCAGCGCGATCACCCCGGGCCGGTCCTCGTGACGCTTGCTGGTGATCTTCGCGACGAGCGCCGAGTCACCCCGTACCGACAGCACCAGGCACGGCCGGTCCTTCGCCCCGGGCCCGTCCTCGTACGGCACCTCGGCCCACCAGATCTCGCCCGGCCGCGGCCTCCGCTCCGGCCCCGGCCCGCGTCCGGGCCCCGCCGGCGGGCGGGTCCGCCCACCCGGACGCCCACCGGAGCGCGTACCCGCCGTACCCGCCGACCTGCGGGAACGCCCACGAGGCCCGCGCCCGCCCCGCCCCCGCCCATCGGCGACCGCCGCGACGAGCGCGAGCAGCACGACAAGAACGAGCGCGATCCACCACCAGGACATGTCCATGTCCCGACCGTACCGGCGTCACCACCGCTTCCATCGAACCGGTGACAGAGCAGGTGAGTTCCCCCACAACGGACGGCCGTGGAGGAGCGACCGGCTGTTTCGCGCCTTACGCTCGACAAACCGCTCAACAGACCGCACGAACCCTCCCCGTTCCCACGTCTCGGAGGTTCACGCTCCATGAAGCTCACCGTCGTCGGCTGCTCCGGCTCGTTCCCGTCCGCGGGATCAGCGTGTTCGAGCTACCTCGTAGAGGCCGACGGCTTCAGGCTGCTCCTCGACATGGGCAATGGCGCCCTCGGCGAGCTGCAGCGCCATGTCGGTCTCTACGACCTCGACGCCATCTTCCTCAGCCACCTCCATGCCGATCACTGCATCGACATGTGCGCGTACTTCGTCGTCCGCTACTACCGGCACGACGGGGGCCGCCCCGCCCCCCTCCCGGTCTACGGGCCCGACGGCACCGAGCAGCGGCTGACCACCGCCCACGCCGACACACCGTCCGAGCACGCGATGAGCGAGGTCTTCGACTTCCACACGCTGAAGCCGGGATCGTTCGAGATCGGCCCCTTCTCGGTCCGTACGGAGAAGGTCTGCCACCCCGTCGAGACCTTCGCGATCCGGATCGAGCACGGCGGCCGCTCGCTGGCGTACTCCGGCGACACGGGGATCTGCGACGCCCTGGACGAACTCGCCGAGGGCGTCGACCTGTTCCTGTGCGAAGCGTCGTTCATCCATGGCAAGGAGGACATCCCGGACCTCCACCTCAACGGCCGCGAGGCGGGCGAGACCGCCGCCCGCGCCGGAGTGGGGCGCCTCGTCCTGACCCACATCCCGCCGTGGACCGACGCCGACCGCAACCTGGCCGACGCCCGCACGGTCTTCCATGGACCGGCGGAGGTGGCGGTGCCGGGAGCGGTGTACGAGATCTAGGGTCTTTCGGCCGCACGGCGAAGCCCTCACCTCCCGCCGTGGGAGATGAGGGCTTCGCCGTGCGGTGGGCGGGGGCTACTTCGCCTCGGCCTTGAGGAGCTCGGCGAGCTCCTCGTCGGACTCACGGCCCGGAGTGGGCAGGTTGAACTTGGTGATCGCGAAGCGGAAGACCGCGTAGTAGACCACCGCGAAGCAGAGGCCGACCAGCACCAGCAACCACGGTTTGCTCGCGATGCCGAGGTTCAGGAAGAAGTCGACGGCACCCGCGGAGAAGCCGAAGCCGTCCTTCATACCGAGCCCCCAGGTGAGGGCCATGGAGACACCGGTGAGCACCGCGTGGATCGCGTACAGCACCGGGGCGATGAACATGAACGTGAACTCGATCGGCTCGGTGACACCGGTCACGAACGCGGTGAGCGCGAGCGAGAACATCATGCCGCCGACGACCTTGCGGCGCTCCGGACGGGCGCAGTGCACGATCGCGAGGCAGGCGGCCGGGAGGGCGAACATCATGATCGGGAAGAAGCCGGTCATGAACTGTCCGGCCGTCGGGTCACCGGCCAGGAAGCGGTTGATGTCGCCGCTCTTGCCGTGGTACTCACCGGCCTGGAACCACGGGAACGAGTTCAGCAGGTGGTGCATGCCGACGGGGATCAGCGCACGGTTGGCGACACCGAAGATGCCCGCGCCGACCGCGCCGGAACCCACCAGCCACTCGCCGAAGTTGTGCAGCCCGGTGCCGAGCACCGGCCAGATGTAACCGAAGACGACGCCGATGACCAGACCCGCGAAGGCGGAGAGGATCGGGACCAGGCGGCGGCCGCCGAAGAAGCCCGCCCAGGCGGGCAGCTTCGTCCGGTAGAACTTCTGGTAGAGCAGCGCGACGACGATGCCCATCACCACACCGCCGAGGACCTTGGCGTCCACGGGGGCGTCCGTCATGACTATCTTGCCGTCGACCACCGTCGCGACCTGCGGAAGGTTGCTGTCGGTGAAGGTGGCGAGCACCTTCTGGAAGACCAGGTAGCCGGTGACGGCCGCGAGCGCGGTCGAACCGTCCGACTTCTTGGCGAAGCCGATCGCGATGCCGACGGCGAACAGCAGCGCCATGTTGTCGAGGATCGCGTTGCCACCCGCGGCCATGAAGCTCGCGATCTTGGTGACGAAGTCCGGGAACGAGGCCCTGCCGAGCATGTCGTCGTTGCCGAGACGCACCAGGAGCGCGGCCGCCGGCAGCACCGCGACCGGCAGCATGAGGCTGCGGCCGATGCGCTGCATGACCGACATCACGCCGGCACCCTTCTTCTTGGTGACCGCGGGTGCGGTGTCTGCCGTGGACATCAACTTCCTCCATGGGGCAAGGCGCCGCCCAGGTCGTTGAGGGGGGAGGCGGCGACTCGAGAAACGCGGCAGAGCGCCACGTGGTCTGGACCACTCAGTGGTGTAGACCAGTTTTAGCACGGTGAGCTACAGATAAGGAACCTGTACATTCCGACTACTTCGCATGAGCTATCACCCACGCTCGGTGACATGTCGAAAACCCCCGGACCAGGTGGGTCCGAGGGCCTTCGAGGGACTGCTCAGGACGGGCCGAATACCCGTCCGACGTGCTATTTCGTGAGGTTCCTCTCGATCTCCTCCTCCAGTTCGTCGGGCTCGCGGCCCGGCGTCTGGAGATTGAATTTGGTGATCGCGAACCGGAAGATCACGTAGTACACGGCGGCGAACACCAGGCCGATCGGAATGATCAGCCAGGGTTTGGTCGCCAGGCTCCAGTTGATGACGTAGTCGATCAGACCCGCCGAGAAGCTGAAGCCGTCCTTGACCCCGAGTGCCCATGTCACCGCCATCGAGACACCGGTGAGCACCGCGTGGATGCCGTACAGCAGTGGTGCGACGAAGAGGAACGAGTACTCGATCGGCTCGGTGATGCCCGTCACGAACGACGTCAGACCGACCGAGAGCATCATGCCGCCGACCGCCTTGCGGCGGTGCGGCTTGGCGCAGTGGTAGATCGCCAGCGCCGCCGCGGGGAGGGCGAACATCATGATCGGGAAGAAGCCCGAGGTGAACTGGCCGGCCGTCGGGTCGCCCGCCAGGAAGCGGTTGATGTCACCGTGCACGACCGTGCCGTCCGGCTTGGTGAAGTCGCCGAACTGGAACCAGACGAACGTGTTCAGGAACTGGTGGAGGCCGATGACCAGCAACGCGCGGTTGGCGAGACCGAAGATGCCGGAGCCCACCCAGTCCAGGTCCACCAGCCACTTGGAGAAGCTGGTCAGGCCGTCACCGATCGGCTGCCACAGCCAGGCGCACAGGCCCGCGAAGAGCAGCCCGATGAAGGCCATGATGATCGGGACGAGCCGGCGGCCGTTGAAGAAGCCCAGCCAGTCCACCAGCTTGACCCGGTGGTACCGCTGCCAGAACCAGGCGGACAGCAGGCCCATCATGATGCCGCCGAACACGCCGGGGTTCTGGTACTCGGCGGCCGTGACCTTGGCGTCGCCGGTCACGCAGGTGCCGAACCAGGTGCCGCCCGAGGTGAACGTCGAACCCGGGGCGCAGTCCACCGGGAAGGCGTGCAGCACCGCGTAATAGACGAGGAAGCCGGCCACCGCGGCGAGCGCGGTCGAGCCGTCCGACTTCTTCGCCATGCCGATCGCGACACCGATGCAGAACAGCAGTGGAAGGCCGAGGCCCGAGTCGAGCAGCGCGCCGCCCGCGGCCGCGAACACCTTGGCGATGTTGTTCCAGCCCAGGCCCTCGTCGCCGAATACGTCCGGCTGGCCCAACCGGTTGAGAATGCCGGCCGCCGGCAGCACGGCGATCGGGAGCTGGAGGCTGCGGCCCATCTTCTGGAGGCCTTGGAAGAGGCCGTTCCACCACGTCTTCTGTGGCACTGCGGCGCTGCTAGAGCTCATCGGCATCCTCCCGGAACACGGTGCGTTCGGCGGTCGTTGCAGACTGGTGTAGACCAGTTGAGGTACGGTGCGTAACCCGCCTGGAAGACAGGGCACCGGTGATCGTCATCATTGGGGACGGTCCGGCCACCCGCTCGCGAAGCTGGGCCAAACGTGCGTTACGGTGACGAAACGGACCCAGGGTGGGCCGTCGCACGCATGTGAAGAACCAGGGAGAAGGCCATGGCCAGCAAGGCTGAGAAGATCGTCGCCGGGCTCGGCGGTATCGAGAACATCGACGAGATCGAAGGCTGCATCACCCGCCTCCGCACCGAGGTCCACGACCCGAGCAAGGTCGACGAAGCCGCGCTCAAGGCCGCCGGAGCCCACGGCGTCGTGAAGATGGGCACCGCGATCCAGGTCGTCATCGGCACCGACGCCGACCCCATCGCCGCCGACATCGAAGACATGATGTGACCGGCCGCCGGACCCCTCGCTGAGCCGGCCGCTCGGCACCGTACAGGCCCCGCCCACCCGGACGGGGCCTGTGCCGCACCCGGACGGCGGCGGACCGGGACCGCCCCGCACCCGAACGGACGCCACGCCCGCACCCGATAAAGTCGACGCCATGTCTCGTATCGACGGCCGCACCCCCGAACAGCTCCGCCCCGTCACCATCGAACGCGGATGGAGCAAGCACGCCGAAGGCTCCGTACTCATCTCCTTCGGCGACACCAAGGTCTTCTGCACCGCCTCCGTCACCGAAGGCGTCCCGCGCTGGCGCAAGGGCAGCGGCGAGGGCTGGGTCACCGCCGAATACTCCATGCTGCCCCGCTCCACCAACACCCGCGGCGACCGCGAATCCGTCCGCGGCAAGATCGGCGGCCGCACCCACGAGATCAGCCGCCTCATCGGCCGCTCCCTGCGCGCGGTCGTCGACTACAAGGCGCTCGGCGAGAACACCATCGTCCTCGACTGCGACGTCCTCCAGGCCGACGGCGGCACCCGCACCGCCGCCATCACCGGCGCCTACGTCGCCCTCGCCGACGCCGTCACCTGGGCCCAGCACAAGAAGATCGTCAAGCACGGCCGCAAGCCGCTGACCGACACCGTCTCCGCGATCAGCGTCGGCATCGTCGACGGCACCCCCCTCCTCGACCTCTGCTACGAGGAGGACGTCCGCGCCGAGACCGACATGAACGTCGTCTGCACCGGCGACGGCCGCTTCGTCGAGGTCCAGGGCACCGCCGAGGCCACCCCCTTCGACCGTAAGGAACTGGGCGCCCTCCTCGACCTCGCCACGGCCGGCTGCGCGGACCTGACCGCGATCCAGCACGAGGCCCTCGCCCACACCCTCGGCGAGTAAAGAAGCAACCAAGTACGCACCACAGCGCGTCGTTACGAACACGGGCGCACGGGTCGAACCGTGCGCCCGTCCGCGTATCCGCATCCGGGGAGGAACCGCACCATGGCCACAGCCGCCCGCCATCGCCGCATCACCGTCGCGCTGACCCTGACCACCCTCGCCCTCACCGCCGCGTCCGGCTGCGGCGCCGTCGACAAGGCGCTGGACTGCGTCCGCACCGCCGACGCCATCGCCACCAGCGTCGACAACCTCCAGCAGGCGGTCTCCAACGCCACCAGCGACCCCACACAGGCCTCCGAAGCCCTCGACGAGATCGAGAAGGACCTCGGCGACCTCGGCGACAAGACCGACAACGCCGACCTCGGCAAGGCCGTCGACGACCTCCAGAAGGGCGTCGGCAACGTCCGCGACTCCATCGACAAGGGCGACGCCACCCCCGACATCACCCCGGTCACCGACGCCGCCGCGGAAATCGGCAAGGTCTGCACGCCCTGACCACCCCCGATACTGGGTGACATGACCCGCCTCATCCTCGCCACCCGCAATGCCGGGAAGATCACCGAACTCCACGCGATCCTCGCCGACGCCGGCCTCACCCATGAGCTCGTCGGCGCGGACGCGTACCCCCACGTCCCCGACGTCAAGGAAACCGGCGTCACCTTCGCCGAGAACGCCCTGCTCAAGGCCCACGCCCTCGCCAAGGCCATCGGCCTCCCCGCCGTCGCCGACGACTCCGGTCTCTGCGTGGACGTGCTCGGCGGCGCCCCCGGCATCTTCTCCGCCCGCTGGGCCGGCACCCACGGCGACGACAGGGCCAACCTGGACCTGCTCCTGGCCCAGCTCTCCGACATCGACGCGCCCCACCGCGGCGCCCACTTCGCCTGCGCCGCCGCCCTCGCCCTCCCCGACGGCACGGAACGCGTGGTCGAGGGCCGCCTGACGGGCACCCTGCGCCACACCCCGTCCGGCACGAACGGCTTCGGCTACGACCCGATCCTCCAGCCCGAGGGCGACACCCGCACCTGCGCGGAACTGACCCCGGCGGAGAAGAACGCGATCAGCCACCGGGGCAAGGCGTTCCGGGCACTGGTGCCGGTGGTGCGGGAGCTGGTGGGGTGAGACATACCAATGGGCCGCCCGGTCGCGGGCGGCCCATTGACGTGTGCGGCCGGTGGGACTCGAACCCACACGGGATTTCTCCCACTGGGACCTAAACCCAGCTCGGCTACCAAATTACGACACGGCCGCTGGTCATCAGCCATGCTAGCGGGAGGACGACCCGCACGGTACGTCGCGTACGGGTCAGGTTGTCGTCCTGCTTCGAGGACGCCGGTTGCGGCACCACGTGTCTGTCAGCGCATGACAGTTGGGGCAGAGGTAGCGAAGGTTCTCAGCCCGGTTGTCGAGCCAGTCACCGTTGATGTGGTCGATCTGGAGCGTGCAGGGCTGCCCCAGCCATTCGCCCGGGTTGCCGCATGTCTCACAGCGATACGCGACACCGATCTCTCGAAGGGCGCGGTGCAGTCTTTCTCGATTCGTGCGGGTCGCCCCTTGAGGCCTGACGATCAGGGTTGTCGGTGCGATCGCTGCAGGCTCGCGCATCTGAGTCGAGCTCCAAGAGCGGCGCGCGAAGTGGCTTGTGTTGAGCCTCAGTTGAAGGATTTTGCGCCGCACGCGGCGGTGGTTCGTGTCGTTGACCTCAAGGTCGAGTGCGCGCATGACGTCTGCGTAGCTGGTGGCCCGCGGAACGGCTTCCCGCAAAGGTTCTTCCGGGATCGAGAGGCGCGCGTTACGGAAGTGGGACGTGTCGATCCCCTTTCTGCGCAGCGTGCCGGCCAGCGCGGAGCGCGCTCGGCTGTCGTCACGCACTCCGAGGATTCGTGCCGTTCCGCGAATGCTCTCGGCGGAGGCAACGGCCGCTCGTAGCTCCTCAAGGGTGAACAACAGGTCCATTTGTGGACGATTCATGCCGGGAAAGTGGCTGACGTCGATCCCGGCCGCTGCGATGCGGCGGCTTATGTGGGAGAGCGTTCCGCTCGCCGGTGGTGCGTCGAGCTTCGTGGCGACCTCGCGCAGCGACGAGGAGGATGCGACTGCGGCCGCAATGGCCGCGTCCGGATACCTTCGCCAAGGGCTGCGCTGCTTGAAGTGGGCGGTGTCCAGACCGTGCCCGGCCACCTTCTCTTGAAGCACGCGCCGCTGGCCGCCACTCTTCTTGAGCCCCAGCCTGCGCATCAGGTCTGTCCAGTTCTCCGACTCGGCGACGGCGGTGGCGAGCCTTCCCCGTTCGTATACCTCAGACATGGCGCCCTCGCGCGTTCGGGTTCACTGGCACGTTCCCCTCCGTATCCGGCCGCGCGTTCGTGGCCTCGTACGGATCAACGAGCCATTTATCGGAGTGTCACGTCCGATATCCGACAAGATGCGGAATGCCCTGTGCCGCTTCGGTCGAGACCGAAGCGGCACAGGGCATTCCGGGGGGCCGGGTGACGGGCGGGTCAGATGCCGAGGTCCTTGATGATCTTGGCGACGTGGCCGGTGGCCTTGACGTTGTAGAGGGCGCGCTCGACCTTGCCCGCCTCGTCCACGACGATCGTGGAGCGGATGACGCCCGTCACCGTTTTGCCGTAGAGCTTCTTCTCGCCGAAGGCGCCGTACGCCTCAAGGGTCTCCTTGGACGGGTCGCCGACCAGGGTGACCTTGAGGTTCTCCTGCTCGCGGAACTTGGCGAGCTTCTCGGGCTTGTCGGGGGAGACGCCGATGACGTCGTATCCGGCACCGGCGAGCAGCTCCAGGTTGTCGGTGAAGTCGCAGGCCTGCTTGGTGCAGCCGGGGGTGAGGGCGGCCGGGTAGAAGTAGACGATGACCTTGCGGCCCTTGTGGTCGGCGAGCGAGATCTCGTTGCCGTCGGCGTCGGGGAGGGTGAAGGCGGGGGCGGTGTCGCCGGGCTGGAGTCGCTCGCTCATGGTTCTCCTCAGGTGGCACGTGGGGTGTACGGGACCGAGCGTAATAGGGGTGCCGCCGGGTGCGCGGGCTGTCGAGCTGACAGACTGGCGATGAAGGTTTACCGGACGAGGACCACGGAGGCGGCGCAGTGTCGGATGCCAGGACCCCTGCGCAGATCGAGGCGGACATCATCAGCAGGCGCGAGCAGCTTGCGGTGGTGCTCGATGAGATCGGGGTGCGGGTGCACCCGGATACGATCATGGGTGATGTGAAGGCCAAGGCTGTCGAGGCCGTGGACCGGACGGCCGGGCGGGCGTTCGTCGCGGTGAACCGGGCGGTGTCGGACGTGAGGGCGCAGTTCGTGTCCGAGGACGGGGCCCCGCGGCTGGAGCGGGTGATTCCGGCGGCGCTGCTCGCGGTGGGTGTCGTGGGTCTGGTCGTGGCGTCGAAGCGGCGCCGGAAGAGCTGATGCCGCGCCCCGTGCACCCCGGAGGGGTGCGTGGCCGCGGCGGGCAGGTAGGTTGCGGGGCGTGAGCGAGAACACCGACGACAAACTGCCCATCCGCATGCTGCACGACCGCGTGCTGGTCCGGTCCGATACGCCCGAGGGCGAGCGGCGTTCCGGTGGCGGGATCCTGATTCCGGCGACGGCCGCGGTCGGCCGCCGGCTGGCCTGGGCCGTGGTGGTCGCGGTGGGTCAGAACGTGCGGACGGTGGAGCCGGGCGACCGGGTGCTGTACGACCCCGAGGACCGTGCGGAGGTCGAGGTGCGCGGTGTGGCGTACGTGCTGATGCGCGAGCGCGACCTGCATGCGGTGGCGGCGGACCGGTTCGAGGGGTCGGTGGATTCGACCGGGCTGTATCTGTAGACGGCAGCAGTGGTGAGTGGGGCCTGGTGACCGGTGTCACCAGGCCTTTTGCATGTTCTTTGCTACGGTGGGGGGACCCCGACGAGACGCGCCGTACCGGGCTTCGAAAAGACGACGCACCCGTGTTGTTCGCGTGTTCTGTGTCGTCGGAGGTGCCGTCATGGCCTGGGTTCTGCTCGTTGTCGCCGGTCTGCTGGAAGTGGCCTGGTCGATCGGGATGAAGTACACCGAGGGGTTCACCCGGTTGTGGCCGAGTGTGTTCACCGGCCTCGGGATCGTGGCGAGCATGGTGATGCTGTCCCATGCGGCCAGGACGCTGCCGATCGGTACGGCGTACGGCGTGTGGGTCGGTATCGGTGCGGCCGGTGCGGCGATTCTGGGCATGGTGGTGCTGAACGAGCCGGTGACCGCCGCCCGGATCTTCTTCGTCTGTCTGCTGCTGGTCGCCGTCGTCGGGCTGAAGGCGACCTCCGGTCACTGACGCGGGGCCGGGGTGCCCCGGGTGCCGGGGAGGAGCGCGTTGTCGTCCCCGCCGATGTCGTTCCCGCCCGTGCCCGCGCCGTTGTCACTGCCGCGGGGGTCGCCGTTGTCACCGCCGCCGTTCTGCGCGCCGCCGTGCTCCGGCGTGCCGCCGGCCGGGCTGCCGGTCTCCGTGCCGCCGGTGGCCGGTGCGCTGCTCGTGGGGGTCGACGGGCTGCCGGGCGGGGTGCTTCCGGGGCTGCTGGGCGGGGTGCTGGAGGTGGTTTCGGAGGGCGTTCCGGTGTTCCGGGGGCTGGATTCCTCGTCGGTGGGCGGGGCGGGTTCCTCGGCGCCGCTTTCGAGTTGGAGGTCGAAGTCCGTGGCCGTGGTGGAGCGCAGGGCGGCCTCGGTGTACTGGGCCCAGGTCTGGGCGGGTGCGCCGCCGCCGTTGATGCGGGCGAGCCCGAGTGCTCCGTACAGCGGTTTCTGTACGCCGGTCTCGGGGTCCTGGCCCATGACGGCGATGACGGTGGTGAGGTCGGGGGTGTAGCCGGCGAACCAGGCGGCCCTGTCCTCCTCGGCGGTGCCGGTCTTGCCCGCGGCGGGGCGTCCCGCGCCCTGGGCGGCGGTGCCGGTGCCGCCCTCGACGACGCTCTGGAGGATCGAGGTCGTGGTGTCGGCGGCTTCGCGGCTGACCGCCTGTTGGGTGTGGCCGGTGTCGGGGAGTGTGAGGTCCTCGCCGTTCTTGCTGATCCGGTCGACGAGGGTGTACGCGCGGTGCCGGCCGTGGTTGGCGAGGGTGGCGTACGCCTCGGTCATGTCCAGGACGCTGGCGGTGGAGACGCCGAGTGCGATGGACGGGGTGGCGGTGAGGTCGGGGGTGTTCTTCGGAAGGCCGAGGTCGATGGCGGTCTGCTTGACCTTGTCCGGGCCGACTTCCTCGGCCATCTGGGCGTAGACGGCGTTGACGGACTTGTCGGTGGCGGTGGAGACGGTGATGGGCCCGTAGTCGATGTCGTCCTCGTTGGCGGGGGCGTATCCGGTGGGTCCGTGGGGGCCCTGGACCATGCGTTTGTTGGTGCCGTCGTAGATGGTGTTGGGGGTGATGAGCAGGCCGTCCTGGGTGGTGGAGCCGTTGGCCACGGCGGAGGTGAAGACGAAGGGCTTGAAGGTGGAGCCGACCTGGTAGTCGCGGCGGGTCGCGTTGTTCACGTACTGCTTGGTGTAGTCGATGCCGCCGTACATGGCGACGACCCGGCCGGTGCCGGGGTCGATGGAGGCGCCGCCGACGCGGACGTTGCGGTCGGCCGGGCGGTCGGGGCTGGTCTGGGACATGACGTTGTCGTCGACGGCCTTGACGAGCGCGTCCTGCTTCTTCTTCTCCAGGGTGGTGGTGATCCGGTAGCCGCCGGTGGCGAGGGTGTTCTCGTCGATGACGTCGTTGCCGGTGAGGTAGTCCTCGATGGCCTGGACGAGGTAGCCGCGCTGTCCGGAGAGCCCGGTGGACGGCCTGACCTTGCCGGGTACGGGGAATTTCATCGCGGCGCGTTCGCCGGCGCCGAGCCACTTCTCCTTGACCATGCCGTCGAGCACGTAGTTCCAGCGTCCGAGGGCCGCGGCCTTGTTCTCGGGATGGACGACGACGTCGTACGCGCTGGGGGCGTTGAGCAGGGAGGCGAGGTAGGCGCCCTCGGCGGTGGTGATGTCGCCGATGTCCTTGGAGTAGTAGGCCTGGGCGGCGGCCTGGATGCCGTAGGCGTTGCGGCCGAAGTAGCTGGTGTTGAGGTAGCCCTCGAAGATCTGGTCCTTGGAATCCTCGCGGTTGAGCTTGACCGCGATGAAGAACTCCTTGATCTTGCGGATGACGGTCTGTTCCTGGCCGAGGTAGTAGTTCTTGACGTACTGCTGGGTGATCGTCGAGCCGCCCTGTTTGCCCTTGCCGGTGAGCGTGTTGAAGGCGGCACGGGCCATGGCCTTGAGGTCGACGGCCCGTTCGGAGTAGAAGTCGCGGTCCTCCGCGGCGAGGACGGCGTGCTGGACGGTGAGCGGCACCTGGGCCAGCTTGACGTTCTCCCGGTTGACCTCGCCGGAGCGGGCGAGGACGCTGCCGTCCTTGTAGAGGTAGACGTTGGACTGTGCGGTGGCGCTGGTGTTGGCGGCCGGGATGTCGACGAGCTCGTATCCGGCGATGAAGCCGCCGATCAGGAGCGCGGCGACGAGGAGGACGGCGCCGAGGACCATCCGCCAGGTGGGGACGGCGCGGCGCCATCCGGTGCGCTTGGGGCGCTTGGGCTTCTTCGCCCTGCCGCTCCCGTCGCCCGTACCGCCGGACGCCCCGTCCTCGCCGCCCGTACCGCCGGGCGCCCCGGCGGCGCCGGGGGCAGCAGGGTCCCTCGGGGCCCAGCCCCGGGGTTCGTGTTCCCCGCTCGGCTGCTGTGGCTCGTCGCTCATGTCCGTGCAGACTCCTCGGCCGCGGTCAGTTCCCCCATAGTGCCCTTTTCTGCGGAATAAGCACCGGATCGACCCCGAATCGGCCCCCGAAAAGCGGTCGCGGCGGCCGTCCCCGTTGAACTAAGGTCTTGCGCTTTGGTGTCCAAAGCCGTTGGGCACCCGGCGAGGGGGGCATACGGTGCGGCTGTACGCGGTGGTGGCGGCGGGAGGGTTCCGGCGCTATGCCACCTACCGGACCGCCACGGCGGCGGGGGTGTTCACCAATACCGTCTTCGGGTTCATCCTGGCGTACACCTATGTGGCGTTGTGGGACGAGCGCCCGCAGCTCGGCGGCTACGACATGTCCCAGGCGCTCAGCTACGTCTGGCTGGGGCAGGCGCTGCTGATGACCTGTTCCATGATGGGCGGCGGCTTCGAGGACGAGCTGATCGAGCGGATCCGCACCGGCGACATCGCGGTCGATCTCTACCGGCCCGCGGATCTCCAACTGTGGTGGCTCGCGGGCGATCTGGGCCGTGCCGCGTTCCATCTGCTGGGGCGCGGCATCGTGCCGATGATGGTGGGATCGCTCGCCTTCGATCTGGCGCTGCCGTCGTCGCCGGGGGTGTGGGTGGCCTTCCTCGGCTCGGTGGCGCTCGGCGTCGTGGTGAGTTTCGCGATCCGCTATCTGGTGGCGCTCTCCGCGTTCTGGTTGCTGGACGGGGCGGGGACGGCACAGATGGCCTGGCTGGCCGGGATGTTCTTCTCCGGGATGCTGCTCCCGCTGACGCTGTTCCCCGGGGTGCTGGGCGACGTCGCGCGGGCGCTGCCGTGGTCGTCGTTGCTCCAGGTGCCGGCCGATGTGTTCCTCGGCAAGTACCCGGGGTGGGAGCTGGTGCGGGCGTACGCCTTCCAGGCGGGCTGGGCGCTGGCGCTGCTGCTGGTGGGGCGGATGGTGCAGTCGGTGGCGACGAGGAGGGTGGTGGTCCAGGGTGGCTGACACGACCGGTGCGGTGGAGGTGGCCGGGGCGGCGGAGGCGCCCGGTGGCCGGCCCGCGGACTGGCCCGAGGCGGTGTTCGCCGAACGGTCGAGGCTCGTCGAGGGGGTGCGGGCGTACGGGCTGATCGTGATGATGTGGCTGCGCTCGACGATGGCGTACCGAGCCTCGTTCGCCATGACGGCGTTCGGGAACTTCGCGGCGACCGCCTTCGACTTCGTCACGATCCTGCTGATGTTCTCGCACGTGGACGAGTTGGGCGGTTACACACTGCCCGAGATCGCTCTGCTGTACGGGGTGTCGGGCACCGCGTTCGGCCTCGCCGACCTGGTGCTGGGCTCGATGGACCGGCTGGGCCGGCGGGTGCGTGACGGCACGCTGGACACCCTGCTGGTACGGCCGGCCCCGGTGCTCGCCCAGGTGGCGGCGGACCGGTTCGCGTTGCGCAGGCTGGGGCGGGTGCTCCAGGGGCTGTTGGTGCTGGGGTACGCGCTGGTGACGCTGGACATCGGATGGACGCCGCTGAAGGTGGCGATGGTGCCGATGATGCTGCTGAGCGGGGCGGCGATCTTCGGGGCGCTGTTCGTGGCCGGGGGAGCGTTCCAGTTCGTCGCGCAGGACGCCGCCCAGGTGCAGAACTCCTTCACGTACGGCGGGAACACACTGCTCCAGTACCCGCCGTCGGTCTTCGCGAAGGACCTGGTGCGCGGAGTGACGTTCGTGGTGCCGCTGGCCTTCGCGAACTGGCTGCCCGCGCTGTACGTGCTGGGCCGGGAGTACCCGCTGGGGCTGCCGGACTGGGTGGCGTTCCTGCCCCCGGTGGTGGCGGGTCTGTGCTGGCTGCTCGCCGGTCTGGCCTGGCGCTCGGGCCTGCGCGCGTACCGCAGCACCGGAAGTTGATCCACAACATCGAACGAGGCAGGGCATCGGACATGGACGAGGGAACCCCCACCGGATTCATCGAACTCGACAATGTGGAGAAGGTCTTCGACGTGCGTCGCAAGACCGGTTTCATGCGCAGTGAACGCCGCCAGGTGCGGGCGGTCGACTCGATCAGCTTCCGTGTCGCGCGCGGCGAGATGGTCGGTTACATCGGCCCGAACGGCGCGGGGAAGTCGACCACGATCAAGATGCTGACCGGCATCCTCACCCCGAGCGGCGGCCGGCTGCGGGTGGCGGGCATCGATCCTTCCCGGGAGCGTACGAGGCTGGCGCACCGGATCGGTGTGGTGTTCGGCCAGCGCACCACGCTCTGGTGGGACCTGCCGCTGCGCGACTCGTACCGCCTGATGCACCGGATGTACCGGATTCCCGACGCGCGCTACCGGGAGAATCTGGACCGCTGTGTCGAACTCCTCGATCTGGGTGAGCTGTTGGACGTTCCGGTACGGCAGTTGTCGTTGGGGCAGCGGATGCGCGGCGACATCGCGGCGGCGCTGCTGCACGATCCCGAGGTGCTGTACCTGGACGAGCCGACGATCGGGCTGGATGTCGTCTCCAAGGCCAAGGTCCGTGGGTTCCTGCGGGACCTGAACGCCGAGCGCGGTACGACGGTGCTGCTCACGACCCATGATCTGACGGACATCGAGCAGCTCTGCAAGCGGGTGATGGTGATCGACCACGGCCGCCTGATGTACGACGGCGCCCTCGCCGGTCTGCATGAGGTGGGCGAGAGCGAGCGGACGCTGGTGGTCGACCTGGAGCGTCAACTGCCGCCGATCCGGCTGGAGTCGGCGCCCTCGGTCCGGACGGTGAAGGTGGAGGGGCCGCGGCAGTGGCTGGCCTTCCCGGCCTCGGAGTCGGCCGCTCCGCTGGTTGCCCGGATCGCCGCGGACTACCCCTTGGTCGACCTGTCGGTGCGGGAGCCGGACATCGAGGCCGTGATCGCGAAGATGTATGAGTCCGCCACCGGCATGTAGGACTGTGACGGCGATGCGGACGTTCAATAGGCTGCGCGGTATGACAAGTGACCTTCCGGAAATGCGTGCCTCCGATGCCGAGCGCGAGCGTGTCGCCGAGATCCTGCGCGAGGCGGTCGCCGAGGGTCGGCTGGAGATGGAGGAGTTCGAGCAGCGGCTCGACGCGACGTACAAGGCGCGTACGCACGGGGAGTTGGAGCCGCTGGTGCGGGATCTTCCGGCGCCGGGCGCGGCGGTGGCCCCGGTGGGGGCGGCTCCGGCGCTGACCGGATCGCAGAGGCGGTGGGCGGACCGGATCGGCAAGCCCGCCACGTCGGGCGGCGCGTTCGCGATCTGGGGCGGCTTCGGCCGCCGGGGGAACTGGACGGTGGCCCGGAAGTTCACCGCGTTCGCGATGTGGGGCGGCGGTGAGATCGATCTGCGCGAGGCGAACTTCGAGGACCGCGAGGTGGTCATCCGCTGTTTCACGATCATGGGCGGTATGCAGGTGACGGTTCCGCCGGAGCTGGATGTCCAGGTCAAGGGCATCGGCATCCTGGGCGGCTTCGGGGAGCGGACGAAGGACGACGGGGTGCCGTCGCCGGACTCCCCGCGGGTGCGGATCACCGGGCTCGCGCTGCTGGGCGGCGTCGGCGTGGAGCGCAAGCGGAGCAAGGCGGAGAAGCAGCGGCTGCGGGATGCGGAGCTGGCGCGGCTGCGGGAGCTGGACCAGGAGCGCGGGCGCGGGCGGGGCCGGCTGGAGAAGGGCCGGGGTCCGTCGGACCGGTCCGACGGCTGACCGGCGCCCCGGCGGTCAGAGCTGGTCGGACCCGGGCCGGTCGGGCACCAGTGCCGTCAGGTCCACCAGCGAGCCCAGCAGCCGGTAGCCGGCGTCGTTCAGATGGAGATGGTCGCCGCTGTCGTAGGCCGTCCGGAGCCTTGTCGGGCGGTGGGGGTCACGGGCCGCCGCGTCGAAGTCGATGACGTGGTCGAAGATCCCGCCCGCCCGGATCAGCCCGTTGACCCGTTCCCGTACGTCGTCGCGCGCGGGTGTCCAGGTGCGGAATCCCTCGTACGGCATCAGTGTCGCCCCGACGACCCGCAGTCCGCGCGCGTGGGCGCGCTGCGTCATGGAGCGCAGGCCGTCCGCGATGCGCCGCGGGTCGGTCTCCTGCGGGGACTGCTGCACGTCGTTGATGCCGAGCGCGATGACGACGGTCTTCACTCCGGCGACGTCCAGTACGTCGCGGCCGAAGCGGGCGCTCGCCCGTACGCCGCTCCCGTCGCGCAGGATTCGGTTGCCCGCGATGCCCGCGTTGGCCACCCCGTACCGGCCGCGCAGCCGGTCGGCGAGCACATCGGGCCAGCGGCTGTTCGTGTCGAGGGTGGAGCCGGTGCCCGCGGTGAGCGAGTCGCCGATCACGGCGATCGTTCCGGCGGCGGTCGTGGTGTGCACGTCGACGGCGGTGAGGTAGCGCCAGCCGTCGGTCCGCCGGGTGCCCCACGCGGTGTCCACGTACGAGGTCTGGTGGCTGCGCCGGTGGATGGTGTCGGGCCCCTCGGCGGTGGGGGTGCGCAGGGTGACCACGAGGTCGGAGTCGGCGGCGACCGGGACGGCGACGGGGTCGCTGACGATCTGCCCGCCGGCCGCGACGGTCACGGTGCCGGTGCCCCGGAAGGTCACGGGGCGGCCGGCCACGGTGGCGTGGTCCACGACCAGCGGACGGGTGCCGAAGACATTGGAGAGGGTGATGCGGGCCGCGTCGCCGCCGATGCTGGTGTGTACGACGTTACGGATGGTGCGTCGGTTCAGGGCGCTGCCGTCGTAGGCGTCGACCACCCCGGCGACGGGTGCCGCCGCCCAGGTGGCGGCCCAGAGGCCGGTGGAGTGGGCGGGGGCGGCGGGCGTACGGGCCACGGACCGCGGGTCGGGTGCGGTGATCTGCTTCGGCCGGGTGCCGGAGCCGGAGAACAGCAGGGAGCCGGCGAACGCCACGGCTGCGGCGAGCGCGGCGGTGCCCGTCACGAGGGCGATGAGCAGGGCGTACCCCTGGCGCCTGGGCATGGGCGGTGTTTCTCCTCGTGATCAATCGGACTGTCCCATGATGGGGCAGGGCATCGGGAACTCGACGTGCGGCCCGGGAGTAGGTCAGGTAAGGACAATGCGTACGGGACACCGGGGGCGAGGCGTACGCGGACGGGTGGAGCGGATGGAACGGATCGATCGGACCGGCCCCGGGGAACCGGGTGCGCGGCAGCAGGAGCGTGCCGGGGAGCAGGCGGCGGGTGCGTCCCGTCCCGTACCCGGTGGCCGCCCCGCCCCGCTCGCCTCGTTCGCGTACACCGCGGCCGACGAGGAGAAGCGGCGCGGTGTGCGCCGGATGAAGACCACGGCCACGGGCCTCCTTCTGCTGGTCGCGCTCGTGTACGTACTCGCCACCTGGGCGAAGAACGCGGGTGTGGGCGGCTGGCCGGGCTTCGTCGCCGCGGCCGCCGAGGCGGGGATGGTGGGTGCGCTGGCCGACTGGTTCGCCGTCACGGCGCTGTTCAAGCGTCCGCTCGGCCTGCCGATCCCGCACACCGCCATTATCCCCACCAAGAAGGACCAGCTCGGAGCCTCTCTGGGTTCCTTCGTCGGCGAGAATTTTCTCTCCGGCGATGTCGTACGGGGCCGGATCCACGCGCTCGGTGTCGGCCGCCGTCTCGGTGCCTGGCTGGCCGAGCCGGAGCACGCGGACCGGGTCACCGCCGAGCTGTCGACCGCGTTGCGCGGTGCGCTGAGGGTGCTGCGGGATTCCGATGTGCAGGCCGTGGTGGGTGAGGCGATCACCCGGCGGGCCAACGCGGCGGAGATCGGGCCGGGCCTCGGCAAGATGCTGGAGAAGATCGTCGCCGACGGGGGCCATCGCAAGGTGGTGGATCTGATCTGTGTACGCGCCCACGACTGGCTGGTGCTGCACGGCGATTCGGTGATGGACGCGGTGCAGGGCGGGGCCCCCGGCTGGACGCCGCGGTTCGTCGACAAGCGGGTGGGCGAGCGGGTCTACAAGGAGCTGCTGCGGTTCGTCACGGAGATGCGGGACATGCCGGGGCACCCGGCGCGCGCTTCGATCGACACGTTCCTGACGGACTTCGCGGCCGACCTCCAGACGGACTCGGACACCCGGGCCCGGGTCGAGCGGCTGAAGTCGGAGATCCTGGGGCGCGGCGAGGTCCAGGACGTCATCGCCTCGGCCTGGTCGTCCGTACGCACGATGATCATCGCGGCGGCGGAGGACGAGCAGAGCGAGCTGCGGCTGCGGGCGCGGGCCTCACTGATGGCGCTGGGGGCGCGGCTGGCGTCGGACGACCGGCTCCAGGCGAAGCTGGACGGCTGGCTGGAGGACGCGGCGGTCTACGTCGTCACGACCTACCGCGCGGAGATCACCTCGCTGATCAGTGACACGGTCGCGAGCTGGGACGCGGATCAGACGTCGAAGAAGATCGAGGCGCACATCGGCCGCGACCTGCAGTTCATCCGGATCAACGGCACGGTGGTGGGCGCCCTGGCGGGGCTGCTGATCTACACGGTGTCGTGGGCGCTGGGGGCGTAGCGCGGCCAGGACCGGCGGGACGGACAGAAGCGGACGGAAGTGGGCAGAGGGGGGCGGGGGCTTTCGGAGCCCCCGCCCCCTCTGTCCGTACTTCCGTACGTCCGTATGTGTTGCGCGTACTCCCGTACGCGCGACTCAGGCGGCCCGGCGGGTGACCGCCCACGACGCGGCGGCCATGCTGCCCGCCACGGCGAAGACGGCGGGCCAGGCGCCGACCTTCTTGGCCAGCGGGTGCGAACCGGCGAACGCGGCGACGTACGCCGTGGTCAGCCCGACGGCCGCGCGCGGCCCGGCCTGCCGGTTCCACTCGTACGCGGCGACGGTGCCCGCGGCGGCGAGGGCGACCCCGCCCAGCGGCCGCTTCCTGGTCCACCGCGCCACGGCGTACCCGCCGACCAGCCCGCTCGCTGCCACCGCCGCTGCCGGAACCTTCGCCATCGCAGCCACCTTCGCCTTCTCGTCCGTGTTGTCCGGGCCCGGAGCCCGGGTCTTCGAGGCTAACGCGACGCCGGGGATTCCGGTCGCCGAGGGGGTGCACAAGCGTTTACCCTGGGGGTGAACATGCGTGCACCCCCGCGCCGCACCCTCGCGCCCCGCACGACGCCCTTGCCGCCGAGCACCGTACGGAGAGCCATGCCCGCGGACATACCTGCCCCGACGCCCGCCCCGACCACCGACTCCGAAGAGGCCCCGCACCCCCGCTTCGCCGTCGGTGTACTGGCGTTCTGCGGTGTCGTGGTCGCGGTGATGCAGACGATCGTCGTCCCGCTGCTCCCGCACATCCCGGCCCTCACCGGCGCGAGCCCGGCCGCCGCGAGCTGGCTGGTCACCGTCACCCTGCTCACCGGCGCCGTCTTCACGCCCGTCCTGGGCCGGGTCGGTGACATGTACGGCAAACGGCGGGTGCTCGTCGCCTCGCTCATGGTGCTGGTGGTGGGTTCGGTCCTGTGCGCGGTCAGCTCCCACATCGGGGTGCTGATCACCGGCCGCGCCCTGCAGGGTGCGGCGCTCGCCGTCCTGCCGCTGGGCATCAGCATCCTGCGCGACGAACTCCCGCCCGAGCGGGTGCTGTCCGCCGTGGCGCTGATGAGTTCGACGCTCGGCATCGGCGCGGCGGTCGGGCTGCCGGTCGCGGCCCTCGTCGTCGAGAACTTCGACTGGCACACGATGTTCTGGGTCTCGGGTGCGATCGGCGTCATCGACATCGTGCTGGTGCTGTGGTGCGTACCGGAATCGCCGCTGCGCAGCCGTGGCCGCTTCGACGCCCTCGGCGCGCTGGGACTGTCCGGGGCCCTGGTCTGTCTGCTGCTCGCGGTCACCCAGGGCGCCGACTGGGGCTGGACCTCGGCCCGGACGGTCGGTCTGCTGGTGGCGGCCGTCGTTGTGGCGCTCTTCTGGGGCGCGTACGAGCTCCGGGTGGGATCGCCCATGGTCGACCTGCGGGTCTCGGCCCGCCCGGCGGTGCTGTTCACCAATATCGCCGCCCTGCTGATCGGTTTCGCCTTCTACGCGAACTCCCTGGTCACCGCGCAGATGGTGCAGGAACCGAAGGAGACGGGCTACGGGCTGGGCGCCTCGCTCGTCGTCAGCGGCCTCTGCCTGCTGCCGGGCGGCGTGATGATGGTGGCGCTCTCACCGGTCTCGGCGCGGATCTCCGCGAAATACGGCCCGAAGGTCAGCCTGGCGCTGGCGGCCGGGGTGATCGCCACCGGCTACGTGGTGCGCTACTTCACCAGCCACGACCTCTGGCTGATCATCGCCGGCGCGACGGTCGTCGCCTCGGGCACGGCCATCGCGTACTCGGCACTGCCCGCGCTGGTCATGCGCGGCGTCCCGGTGAGCGAGACGGGCGCGGCCAACGGCCTCAACACACTGATGCGGTCGATCGGACAGGCCTTCTGCAGCGCGACGGTGGCCGCGGTCCTCGCCAACATCACCTTCCGGGTGGGCGGCAGAACGGCCCCGACGCTCCACGCGTACCGGCTGGTCTTCCTGATCGCGGCGGGCGCGGCCCTCGCGGCACTGCTGGTCACCCTGTTCCTGCCGGGCAGCCGTACACCCGCGACGGGTACGGTCGAAGGGAACCGCGACGTCCCGGGCGACCGCAAGGACGGTGCGCGGACGATGCCGATCCAGGAGGGCGCATGACCAGCGGCCAGGCCACCGCACCGGCTCCGGCCGGGCCCGGTGCCGATCCGGGCACCGGCCGGGACGCGATCCTGCGCGCGGCCCGCCGGGCGTTCACCCAGCGCCCGTACGCCGAGGTCACCATCAGGGGGATCGCGGCCGACGCCGGAGTGAGCCCGTCCCTGGTGGTCAAGCACTTCGGCCGCAAGGACGAACTCTTCAACACCGTCGCCGACTTCGGCCCCGCCGCCGCGGAACTCTTCGACGCGCCGCTCGGTGTCCTGGGCCGCCACATGGTGGTGACGCTGGTGAGCCGCCGCCGCGAACTGCAGTCCGACCCACTGCTGCGCGTCGTCTTCTCGCTCGGCAACCGTGACGAACGCTCCCTGCTGCGCGACCGCTTCCAGGAACAGGTCACCGACGCCCTCACCGCCCGCCTCCCCGGCCGCGAACGCGCCCTGCGCGCCGAGCTGATCGCCGGCCACCTCCTCGGCCTCGGCGCCACCCTCAGCCTCCACCGCGAGGGCGCGGGCGCGGACGCCACCCCCGAACACCTCGCGGACCTGTACGCGCCCGCGCTGCAGTCCTTGATCGACAGTCCTTGATCGACAGTCCTTGAACGACATCCCTTGATCGACGGGTGACGCGGGGCCGGACCAAGCCGGCCCGGACCGGACCGCCGGGCGGAGAGGTAAGGTCTGGGGCCATCCGGACGAGGGGGGCCTCATGTCTATCCGTACCGATGCGCGCGGCGCAGCAACGGCCGTGGTTGCGGCGGTGGTTCTCGGGGCGTTCCTGGTGGGCTGCTCTGCCGCCGAGACCTCGCGGGGGCCGGGTGGCGACGTCCCCCGTGTGGCGCCGTCCGTGAACGCCGCAGCCGCCGCCAAGGCCGCCGACGAAGCCGATGCGGCCCGGACCGCCGAGGACGAGGCCGGTGCGGAGGCGGAGGCGTCCGAGGCGGCCGAGGAGACCGCCCGCAACCGGCCGGAGGCCGTACGTGACGCCTTCGCGGGCCTCCAGGCCACGCTGAACGAAGACTGCGCCCCCGGATCGTCGAACTGCGCCTACTTCCTGGGCCGGGTCCACGACGAACTGGGCCGCCTGGACAAGGCCATGAAGGCGGACGCCCAGGGCCCCGGCCACTTCAAGGAGCCGATCGCCTGGATCGCCGCCCTGCGCGGGACGCTGAAGGGCGACACCTCCACGGACAACCTGGAGAAGCACCGCTCCGAACTGATCGGCACCCGCGACCGCATCAACACCTGGATGCAGGGCCACCCGGAGGACTACCGCTGACCGGCGGGCGTCGTCACGGGCGGTAGAGCGCCCGGCACCGGACCGGGTCGGCCGCCTCGCCCTCGCGGACCGGCAGGAAGTACTCCACCTGCCACTCCTGCGTACGGCCGGCCTGGCGATTGGGCGTCGTCACCCACGGCGGATAGACGCGGAACGCGCGCTTCCCGCCAAAACCGTTCCTCGACACGATGTCCCGCTCGCAGAGCACGTCACGGGGGAACACGAACTGCCCGAAGCCGTCGGCGTCGCGGGTGCTGATGACGAAGAGGTCGACCGGGTCCCCGGAGTCGTAGGGCCGGATCGGGCCCTTTGCGGACCGCTTCCACACCGTCACGAACTGGCCGGCCTTCGTCGGGGTGGTCCGGGCCACCCGGAACCTGACGGCGGAGCCGTCCACGGTGAAGGAATGTGCCCCGTACTCGGCGCTCTCCGCTTCGGGCACCGGTCGCGTGCACACGAATCCGCTCGGGTCGTAGACCAGCGCCTTCGCCGCGAGGAGTTCGGGGTGAAGGGGCTCGCCGTACGGCCAGGGGTCGGGCCAGGGCTCGGTTCGGGCATCGGGCGAGGGTTCAGGAGGTGTTGCCATTTCGCCCATTCTGTCAGTGGCTGTCCCGTCGTCGAGCCGTGGAGGCCCGAGAAGTTCGCCGAGGCACTGCGGCGGACGCCGACGGTGTGACGTCCAGGCGTGACCTCTGCCCGTCCCGCATACGGGACCACCCCGGTACGAGCGCGGGGCGGCTCGTACCGGGGTGGTGGTCGCGTGGTGCGGCGGGATCAGCTGAAGACGACCGAGCGGAGCTTCAGCCGGTCGGAGGCGTGGCCGCCATGGGGCCGGAGAGTGAAGTAGGGGCCTTCGCAGTCGGGGCCGGCGAAGACCGTCGCGCTGGAGTCGGTGAAGTTCCACGGAGTGTGGGCGGGATTCGTCGAGGAAGGGTCGGCCACCTCGGGCAGGGTGATGCACACCCGGCTCGGCGGGTCGACGAGGAAGCCGACCTGCGGCGAGCCGTCGAGGCCGGAGTAGGTGTACGTGAAGTCTCCGGTGGCCGCGCCGGCCGAGGTCGGCACGGCGACAATGAGCGCGAGCGCGCCGAGGGCGGCAGCAACGGTGGAACGAAGACGCATGAAGGGAACTCCTTGTACGGGGGATCGGAAACGGCCCAAGTCTGTGCTGTTGACCTGCGGCCACTGTCGAATGTGGGGTTCCGTCACCCGGACGGGAGCTGCTGAATCGGTTCTGCCGACGGCCAAGTGGGTCATGGGCCGGTCCCACCGCGTTGACCGCCGAGGGGCGGGCGGGCCGGCGAGTTCGCGTCGGCCCCGGCTGCCGCACTGCTGCACCGGCTCGCTGCCAGGTCCTAGTGTGGCCCGGTGAAGACGCGAATGATCGTGCTCAACGGTGGCTCCAGCTCAGGGAAGTCCGGGATCGCCCGGTGTCTTCAGGCGGTGTTGCCGGAACCGTGGCTGACCTTCGGGGTGGACACACTGGTCGAGGCGATGCCCGCGTCCATGCGTGCGTCGGACGCGGGCATCGAGTTCGCTCCGGACGGCGAGGTGATCGTCGGCCCCGAGTTCCGTACGTTGGAGACGGCTTGGATCGAGGGGGTCGTCACGATGGCCCGTGCGGGAGCCGGGGTCATCGTCGACGAGGTCTTCCTCGGCGGCGCGGCCTCCCAGCAGCGGTGGCAGAAGGCGCTCGGCGGGCTCCCGGTGCTGTGGGTGGGCGTCCGGTGCGAGAGCGCCGTCGCCGCGGCCCGTGAGATCGCGCGGGGTGACCGCGTCGCCGGCATGGCGGCCTCACAGGCGGACGTGGTCCACGAGGGCGTGACGTACGACGTCGAGGTGGACACGACGCGGAGCGAGTCCATGGAGTGCGCGCGGATCATCGCAGCCCATATCGGGTGACCGGGCGCGGTCCCACCGCCGTACCATCCGCCGCCCCACTGATCGTTTCCGGCCACAGCACTGCACGTCACGCCCTTACGCGTCGCCGAGCTCCAGCTCACCGACGACCTGATCCCCGCTCATCTCCCCGGTCAGCCGGAACCCGAGCCTGAAGTAGAACTGCTCGGGCCCGTGCTCACCGGGGACCCAGCTCACGGTCGCACGCGTCTGCCCCCGCCGCCGGATCTCCTCGCACACCGCCTCCACGGCGAAGCGGCCGTATCCCTGCCCCTGCTCGTCGGCGGCGATGTTCAGCCGCCAGAGGCCGGAGCGCAGCCTGTTGTCGTTCGGGTCGTCCGGGTAGAACCGGACATCGAAGAAGGCCATGACGAAGCCGACGAGTTGCTCGCCGTCGAAGATCAGTCGGGGCCAGGCGATGTCGGGGGTCGCGTAGGCCTGAGCCAGCGACCAGGCGACCGGCTTCACGAGTCCGTTCTGGTCGGGGCGTACGTTCAGCTGGCAGGCGGCCTCGACGTTGTCCGACGTGACCTTTTCCAGGCGCAGTGATGAAGGCATGCGGGCAACCTACAGACCGACGCCCGGCCGCATCGAACGGATGCCCGGTGCCGCCTAGGTGGCGAAACCGGGCATCCAGTGAACTCCCGTGTAGCAGAGGTCAGTTCGCGGGAGCCTGGTAGAGGCCCCGGCCGGCGCGGTGGGCCCGGGAGGTGGCGACGAGTCGGTCGAGGGTGCTGCGAACGGTGTTGATGCCGTTGGGGGTGAGCTCGCGACCCAGGGCCTTCGTCACGTCACGGGCCCGGACGGGGGTGTCGCCGGATGCCGCGAGCACCTTCATGGCCAGCTCGGTGAGGCTGCCGCTGTCGTCGACGGCCGGTGCGGCGGTCGCGGAGGCCGCGGCCTTCTTCGGCGCCCTGGCCTTCGCGGGCTTGGCGGCCTTGGTCGCCCTGGTTGCCTTCGCCGGTGCGGCGGGCTTGCTGTCCTTGACCGTCTTGGTCGCCTTGGTCGCCTTGGCGGGCGCGGCGGACTCCGCGTCCTTGGCGTCCTTGCTGTCCTTGACCTCCTCGGCGGGCTTGGCGGCGACGGCCTTCTTGGCCTGGCCGCGCTGGGCCCGCGGCTTGGCGGCGGCCTGCTTGCGGCCCTTGGGTGCGGCGGGTGCCTTGCGGGCGGACCGGCGCGCGGGGGCCGCCGCCTGCTCCTGCGGGGCCTCCGCCTGGTCGGCGGAGTCGATGGAGTCGATGGAGTCCTGCGCCTGCTGCGGGATCTTGGGAGTGGGAACGCTCGCCGCCCCGGCCTTGGCGTCGCCGGCCTCACCCGACTCCGCCACGTCTGCCGCCGTCTCCGCCACCGCGCTCGCGGAGGGGGCCGGGGCGGAAGCGGGGGCGGCCGACAGCGCACGCAGTGCCGTCAGCGCGGTCCGCACCGACTCCAGGCGTTCGGTGACGGTCGCGAGTTCCTTCCCCAGGGTCTGCTGGTGCTGCTCCAGGCGAGGAAGTTCCGCCTCCAGCAAGGCAGTTGTGGCATCGATGGTGACCAGTGTGTTGGTCTCGGAGGTCATGTTGTCGCCCTTCTGTTCCGGCCGACCGTTGGTGACCGATGTATCGCAGGGTAAGGGGTGTTGTGTTGTGGCCGGAAATCGCCTCTCGCTGCGAACCGTTCAAGGGACACCGCCAGCACTGACCGTCAGTCTTCCGAAAGTCCTGGCATCGCGCCCAGGAGATGGCGCGGGAGGCACTCTTTTGGCGGCATCCCACGCGGCCTGAACGACGCGGCCCGGCCCATGAGGAACGAACGCGTCCCTCGTCCCCCGGCAGGAGCGGGGGACGAGGGACGCAGAAAGCGGAGAGCGTGGGTGGGGCCGGGACCGGGGCCAGGGCCGGGACCGGGGCCGTCAGTCGTTCCGGCTCACCGGCGCGGAGCCGGTGGGGTAACTGGCACCGGTCTCCGGGGTGTTGGGGATCTCGTGGCTGAGCCGGCTGTCGCAGTCCACGACGTTCCGGTGCGGGTGCGCACCGGTCGCGTTGCCGGTGGCGCCCGAGGCGCCGATCTGCTGGCCCCGGGCCACCGTGTCGCCGGTGTCGATGACCGTCGAACTCGGGTGGGCGTCCCGGGCGTCCCGGGCGTCCCGGGTGCACCGGTTGTTGCCGTGGCCGACCAGCGCCATGATGCCGCCCTGCTGCCCCCGCCCCCGTCGCCCCGCCTCTCAGACCCGGACCTCCCCGGCCGCGACCGAGCCCCGGCCGTCCGGCGCCACCCGCCGCTCCCCGACGCGTTCCCACCGCAGCCGCAAGCCCATCACGATCAGCGCGGCGACCGCGAACCCCGCCCCGGCCCAGGCCAGTTGACGAGCTCCGTACTCGGCCAGGACCCAGCCGCCGACCGCCGTGCCGACGGTGATGCCGAGGTTGGAGAACGAGATGAAGAGGCTGTTGCCGAACTCGGGCGCGTCACTCGCGTCCCGCCCCAGCCAGCTCTGGCTCACGATGAGCCCGCCCGAATGCACGGCACCCCAGACCAGGACCGTCAGGACCATCGGCGCGAGCATCGGCCCGACGGCGTACAGAAGGACGTAGACCAGCAGGCACAGCGCCGGGTAGGCGACGACGGTGCGGACGAGGTTGCGTCGCAACAGGCTGCCGAAGGCGAAGTTCCCGAGGATCATCACGATGCCGAACGCCATCAGCATGGCGCTGACCCACGTACCGTCCATGTGCGTGACCTGCCCCAGGTACTCGGCGAAGTAGCCGTAGACCGAGAACATCGCCGCGAAGACCAGAACGATGGAGGCAATGGTCAGCCACATCTGCGGCCGCTTGAGGACCTTCAGCTGAGCGCCGTACGAGACGCGTTGGCCGACCGGCATCGACGGTACGAACCGCAGGATGCCCAGAAAGGCGATCAGGTTGACGAGCGCGCCGAACCAGAAGGCC
Source organism: Streptomyces sp. NPDC059832 (assembly GCF_042731715.1). NCBI lineage: Bacteria > Bacillati > Actinomycetota > Actinomycetes > Kitasatosporales > Streptomycetaceae > Streptomyces > Streptomyces sp. NPDC059832. The sequence goes on from NZ_JBHWIY010000002.1 coordinate 191,870, forward strand.
GAAGCGAGCGACAGATGCTCGGCGAGGTACGAGGTCAACGGCACACCGAACGCGAAGCCGACGGTGACTCCGGCGAACACGGTCGTCGTGGCCCGGGTCGCGTCCTTCGCGGGTACCAGCCGTGCGGCGGTGGCGAGCGCGACCGCGAAGAACACGGGATGGAAGAGGGCGGGAACGACGCGGAACGCGAGCATCACCTCGTACTGCGTGGTGAGCGCGTAGACGGCGTTGGAGACGGCGAACACCGCGATTGCGGCGGCGAGCACCTTCTTGCGGTCGACACCGGAGGCGAGCAGCGTGGTGAACGGCCCGGACACCGCGATGACCAGGGCGAACACCCCGACGAGCCAGCCGGCGGCGGACGGTGTGACACCGAGTTCGGCCGAGACCTGGGGCAGCACACCGACCATGCCCATCTCGGTGGTGATGATCCCGAACACGCCCAGGGCGAGCACCAGGACGGTGAGGGAGGTCTTTCTCATCGGAGCGATCAGCACCTTTCATCAAATCTAGAAAAGTAGATACATTGGATCAAGACTCGACGCCGTACGGCGGGGAAGGCGAACTACAACTCGTCGCGGACGTACGCGGCGAACTCGGCGATCACCGGCTCGTTGCGCCGGTAGTACGTCCACTTGCCGATGCGTTCCGAGGTCAGCAGCCCCGCGTCCTTCAGGGTCTGCAGATAGCCGGACACCACCGACTGTGCCAGCCCGGACCGCTTCTGGATGTCGCCGACGCACACGCCGATATGGAAGCCGAGCCCCTGCTGTCGGTAGGAGTTCTCGTCGAAATGCTTCTCCGGCTCCCTCAGCCACTGCATGAACTGCAGGCGCGCGGGATTGGCGAGCGCCTTGTGTACGGCCAGGGGGTTCATCGCTCCACCCTTCCACGGTCTCTCGACGTTACGCATCTAGCTTTCGCGATATGTAGTGCCAAGTCAAATCGCACGGCCCAGGTCGATACGGCTAGGGTCTCCCGGGTGAGAAACAGGCGTGCGACGGGACCGACCGGCTTCAGGTAGCCCGCCGGGAGATACCCGGCGGCTCCCATCGTTCGGAGCCCCGTGACGCGCACCGCTCATCACCTTCCCCCTTCGCAGAGCAGGAAGAGCCACGACGACAGCCCGGGTAGCCCCTGGCACTCCGTGATCCTTTACGACCTCCGGTACAGCGCCCGAAGCCTCGCCGAGGCGGCAGCCGAGGCCCGCAGGCCCTGGCCGCAGAGCGTCCGCCGCCGGGTGGATGTCTACTGCTTCCCCCGCCACAACCGCGACCGCGGTCTCTCGCGCGCCGCCACCCTGGCGGAACGCCGGGCCCGCCAACGCCTCCGCGCACGCGCAGGCGTCCTCCGACGCCTGGTGAACACCCCCACCGGAGAGCTGGCCCTCGAAGCCGCGGACGCGATCGACATCCCACCGCCGAACCACCGCCATGGCGAACTCTGGCTGGCCTGACCGGTGCCGAGGGTGAAGTCCCGTACGCGTGGCGGCAGCTGAGGAAGATGCGGTACGGTGACGAAACCATCACGCTCTGTGTGTTCACGCGCACATAGGGCGGCCCCCGGCGGTGCGCCAACACCAATCCGAGGGCCTACACCACCAGTGGAGAACGGACCCACCGGAAATGTTGCGTCATGCTATCGCGCCGTCCGCGCGCTATACGAAGGCATCGAACGATGTCGTCCGCCACCCGCGTCTGAACAGCGACGCGAAGATCCTTCTGCTGTACGTCCAGGGCCTCCCCGACCACACCGCCTTCAAGCCTTTGAGTGAACTGGCCCGGAAACTGGGCATCAAGGGCCGCGCGTACCAGAAGGCGAAGCAGCAGCTGGTCGAGAACGGGTACGTACACGAGTGGCGCAGCCAGTCCGACGGCGGCCGCTGGATCACCGAGCAACTGGTCGCGAACACGGCCCTGACGAGTGAGCAGGCGACCCGCTTACGAGGAACTCCACCAACCCCTTCCCCCGCCGCCGTGCCACCGAGTACGCACTATCCGACGGTCGGCGAACCGGCTGCCCGGACGGCCGGTGGCTATGAACCGGTAGAAGACCACAGTGATAAAACCACTCCCCACCCACCCTCCGAACCCTCCGCACTCTCCGAATCCTCCGTAGCCTCCGACCCGGAGCGCCCGGCCGCAACGGCGAACCCAACCCAACTGGCCCGCGCCGAAAGCGTCCTGCTTTCCCTGCGCCACTCCCGCCGCGAACTGCACCTGGGCGTGCGCGAGGCCGCCAAGCTGGCCGTCGAGGCGGTCAAGTGGCTGGAACGCGGCCTGAGCGAGTCCGACCTGCGCCAGGCCCTGCTCGCCGAACGCCCGAAAGAAGGCGTGCGCTCAGCAGTCGGCTTCCTTCGCTACCGCCTCGTCGAGAAACTCCCCGAACCCCGAACGACACCGCAGTCCTACGAACCAACACGCCCCCGCGAACTGATCGAATGCCAGGGCCCCGGCAAGAAACACACCTTCCGCCCCCTGCTGGACGAGACGGAATGCACCCCGTGCCGCCTGATCGCAGCAAACACCATGTACTCCGCGAACCCCTCCCCGGAGCCCGACCACCTGCCGTGGCGAGAACGCTTCGCAAAGATCAACACAACACCGACGACCGCGCCGGGGGTGGGCTGACGGCTACCGCGTCTTCTCCAGGTAGTAGGTGTTGCGGTTGTCGGGGTCGCTGTAGAAGAAGTACAGGGCCAGCCCCGTCTCGCGGCGTTCCAATTCCAGGGCCCAGGTGTACGAGTCCGGAGCGGGTTCCCTGAAGTCGCGGCCGAAGGCCGCCTCGTCCGCCGCATCCACCGGCTCGCGCCATGCCGACGATGTGCGCCGAGTGACGCTCAAGGACACGTGCTGACCATCGCTCCAGCCCATGGGCCGGTCGGTAAGCTCCCACGTCCCGGTGCCGGACATCCGCCATTGCCTGTCGAAGTCGAAGTCCTGCCCGTCCAGTTGCTTCACGCCGGCGGTACCGTCCGCCCGCATGGTGACTTCCGTGCCATCGATGCACCGCCAGGTCCCGACGATCTCCGCAGCCGAGACCCCGGTGACGGCCGGCACATCCGCGTACCGCCCAGGCACACACCCGGACAGCACCAGCAGAGCAAGCAACACGGCACCCAGCCCGCCCAACACGCCACGACGACCACTGCCTATGCCTACGCCTGTGCCGAACCCTGCCCTCATGCCCACCCCACCCATCTGCCGCCGTGCTCACGGGCGAAGGTGATCATCTCCTCCACAGGACGTTCAAGCACAAAGCCTGACGACTGGAGACGCGGCGGCGCTACGCGAGTGACGAAGCCACGGATGTGCCGGAGCACCGACGGTTGCTGACGGCGGACGCTACGGCCGATCGGACGCCGACGGCCTACGAGGTGCGGAGAGAAGCGACGAACCGTGCCCACGCGCTGTGGCGTACGGATATGCGGGGTCCGCGGGGCAGCTTGGAGTCCCGCACACCGACTATCGATTTCAGGTCGGCGATCTCGACGCACTCGCCGCCCGTACCGTTGCTGTAACTGCTCTTTCGCCACGTCGGGATGATGGCAGGTTGGTTCATGGAGAGTGCTCCTTCAGGGTCTTGCGAATCAGCGAGCTCGAACGCTCGGGGCTGAGAGCCAGTGCCCTGAGGTGGTCGAACGCCTTCGCGTACAGGCTGACATCCGCAGCGCTTTCGAGGTAGACCGAGTCGGTCAGGCCTTCCCGGTACACGACGTCCGGATCCTCCTGCTCCGGAAAGCCGAGGACCGTGAACGGGCCGGTGACGGGGTAGGCCCCGGCATCGTACGGCAGGACTTGCACGGTCACGTTCCTGAGCCTCACGAGCTCCAGGATTCGCTCGAGCTGCCCCGCCATGACGGATCGATCTCCCACGACATGCCTGAGAGTGCTCTCGTGGATCACTGCCCAGAGATCCGGAGGGGCTTCGGTGGTCAGGAGTTGCTGTCGACGCATGCGTACGTCGACCAGGCGCTGGATCTCGTCGTCCGCCAGGTCGGCCGAGGCGCGGCTCAGCTCGGTTGCGTACTCCGCCGTCTGAAGCAGACCGGGGATGAACTCTCCCTGGTAGCTACGGAGATCGGAGGCGGCCTGCTCCAGACCCACGTACACCGAGAACCACGACGGCACCGCGTCACCGTGGGCGTGCCACCAGCCCTTGGTCTTCGATTCCTTCGCCAGGGACATCAACAGTTCGCGCAGCGCGTCGGCCGTTCCGTAGAAGCGACAGAGGGCATCCACGTCCGAGGGCTGCACACGCCCCTGACCAGTCTCCAGCCTGTTGACCTTGGAGCCGCTCCAGTCGAGTTCCTTGCCGACCTGGTTGCAGGTCAGGCCGCTCTCGTCGCGGAGCTTCTTGAGTTCAATCGCCAGTCGGCGTCGGCGAGCCGTCGGTGAACCGGCCACATCAACTTCCCTTCGGTATCGGAGGCTCCATCCCATCGGAAGCGGCCCGCTTCGCCTATCACCCTAAGGAGCGAATCTCGCCGTGCACATTGCATGAGGGGATTATCGCTTGGCATTCTCTGAGTCGGGACAACTGTGAGTCACCATGCTTCACGATCGGTGAAGTGTGGGTCCTCCTCGCTCTGGCGAAAGGCGTGTGCTCGTGGCGAACGGGAACGACGGCTGCATGACTCGAAAGCCCTGGGAGCTGCCCTTCCTGGCGGAGCCCGAAGAGGTCGCCGGGTTGAGACGCGTCATGCGGCTGCACCTGCGGTTGTGGGGCCTGTCGGATGTGGCCGATGCCGCCGAGATCTGCGTGAGCGAACTGGTGGCGAATGTGATCCGGCATGTCGGCGCGGGGACGCCGAGCACGCTCGTGGTCGGGATGAACGGCACGCGTCTGCGCGTCGCGCTCCGCGACCCTGAAACCCGTGCTCTTCCCACACTTCTGTCCGCCGGCCCGGACGACGAGTCGGGGCGTGGCCTGGCGATGCTGGATGCCGTGTCGGAGCGGTGGGGCGTGATTCTCGGCGCGGAGTCCAAGCTGGTCTGGTGCGACCTGGCCACGCCCCTGGTCTCGTCCGGCGGCCACATCGATGATCCGAGGGTCGCCAAGAGCGAGGCATGCCTGACGCTGTACACGGGTGGCCGGGGGGCTGGGAGCCCCGGGGCGGGGCGAGTGCGCGCCGCGTTCCACGAGGAGGCGGCGATCGATCTGATCGCCGACCTCCTCCACTGGCTGCGCGCGCACGGCCACGACCCCGACGAGGCGCTGGACCGCGCCCAGACGCACTTCGAGGCCGAGCTCGGAGCGAGCGGATGACCGTGGGGTCAGAGTTGCAGTGCCTCGTGGAAGAAACCGATCGACGGATCCTCCGGCGTACCTATCAGCAGCGCGCGGTCGAGCAGGCCGTTGTTGTGTTCGCAGCTGGTCTCGGGCAACAGCACACATGCGTGGCATGCGGCGAGGTTGATGCCGCCGACCCCGCTCGCACGGGATTCGACGCAGAGCGGATCCGCGGAGCACCATCGGGCCCTGGTGAGGGCCGAGTGCAGAGCGGGCTCCAGGCGATCGGGTTCACCCTGGGCGACCAGGCCGCCGAGGCTGCCGGCGGAGTCGCTGGTCGCCGTACAGATGAGCATGCCCGCCATGGTGTCGTCCGCGTACAGCCGCTCCCTCAGGGACGCGGCCGGATATCCACCGTCCAGGCTCCATTCGTTGATCAGCGCGTGGGCCAGGGTGTGCAGGAGCACCATGCGAGGACTCGCGGGCGATTCGGGGACCAGCTCTGCGTCCTGCGCGCGCTCCCGCAACATACGCAGATGGTTGTTCCTCATCCGCTCGACCCGTGCGGCGACCGCCGCACTCCGCGCCCAGGAGTCGAGCCGTTCTTCGTCGAGTCGCAGGAAGACGCCCTCGCCCTGGACCTCCATGGCGGGCAGCCAGTCCATCGGGGCCAGCGACAGAGGCGCTTCGTGCACGTCGGCATGTGTGTCGGGGGTATCCACCCGGGAGAACGACTTGAGGGCCCGGACCTCGCGCAGTCGCTTGACCAGCATCGGGCCCGTCACACCGTACGGAGAGAGGGGGGACGTGGAAGAGCGGGGAGGCTCACAGATGAACTGTTCCTCGTGGTCCGACTCGCTCTCGGGCTTCCCCTCGCTCAGCCGCTCGTACTCCTGCTTCCGCAGCGCCACATAGGCGTGGTCCGTGCCCTGTTCCTCCTCGGGTGCCACGTCCTCGTGATTCTCGGCTTCGAGGAGGGCGACGACCTTGTCGACCGAGAACTCGTACGTCTCCCTCACGGCCAATGCCTTGAGATAGATCCTGATCCCGTCGAGGTCCGCCTCCAGTTCGCGGAGGTCCTGCCAGTACGGTTCGAGGCGGGCGGCCAGGCCGTCGCTCCACGGCGGAATCGACAACGCGGTCTTCACGATGGGCTGCCAGGCCACGGACGAACCACGCTGGAGCCCCCGAGGAGTCTCCGAACAGCGCTCCGTCGGGGTGTCCTTCAGCCACGGTCGTCGGCCGCTGCAGAACACCTTCAGCCCGGACAGCGCCTGGCGGCGCAACGCCCCCTCCATCGAGACCTCGGGAATCCCGCAGGTGCAGGAGATCAGGATGGAACGGAGGGACGCGGTCTTCCCGCTGGTGCGCAGCCGCATCTCGCCGCCGCAGAATCCCGAGTCGCCCTCCTGCCGATTACTGCGATGGGCCCACTTCCAGTACGGGAAGTCATCGATGTGGCCCTGGGCGCATGCCATGACGAAACGCGAAGGGACCAGTTCCTCGTCGCAGTTCCCGCACTCGTTCTTTCCCGGAGGGGAGTTGAACCCGCGGACATGCTGCAGCGCGTTGCAGCTGGGGCAGGAGTGCCAGAGGGGGAACCTTCGGACCCGGACGCCGTCCTTGCTGGTGTCGTCGGACGCGGGCGGGAGCCGGAAGGATTTCACCCCGAGCACGCGGGCGAGCCGGTGCTCGTGGATGGTCGGTGCCTCGCTGACGTTCCACGAGTCGATTCCACTCACCATGAACGACTCGTTGTCGACAGCGACCAACGAGCCGACACCGTACGTCGTGATCATCTGGGCACGACGTACGGATCCGCGCCGGGGGTAGCTGCGCTCGGGGGCAGCGCCGCGACGGCGTCGGGCAGGGGGAGGGGTCATCGGGTTGCCTCCATGAAAAGGGCGGACTCGGCGTCGACATCCCGCAGACTCCACAGTGTGGGCCAGGCTTCCTCGTTCTTCTCGTCGTCGAACGAGCGGAGCAGGGACGGCGTCCTCCTGCCGCGTTTCGGTTCGTAGGTGAGTCCGCCGTGGGCCGCAGCCTCGTCCGCCCACCAGTCGACGAACTCGTCGAAGGCGTCGGCCGTAGCCCGGTACTCGTCCTTGTCGACCGCTTCGACCCTGGCCAGCAGCGCTCTCCTGACGATGTCCTCCAGGTCGTCCCGGAACTCGTCGATCCGTCCGGCGCCGTCGTTGGGGCGTGCCGCCGGGATCAGGATCCGAGCCAGTGCGACCACCACCGCGTGCAACCCACGCTCGCGGGAGCGGGAGGAGAACGGCGTCACACTCGTCGACTCCACCTCGCGGTACAGGGCGGAGTGGAAGTGCTGGAAGCTCTCGTAGTGCGAACGGTCCCGGGAACGGGCGGAGTTGAGCATGACCGCTACCAGGCCGGGGTGGCGTCGACCCACCCGGCTGGTCGCCTGGATGTACTCCGCCGTGGTCTGCGGCTGACCCATGACGGCCATCAGTCCGAGCCGGTCGACGTCCACACCGACCGAGATCATGTTGGTCGCCAGCAGGACGTCCACGACATCGGGGTGCGGCAGCCGCTGCTCGATCTGCTTGAGACGCGTGGGCACCTCGCTGGAGTTGGCCCGGCTCGTCAGCTCGGTCTGCTCCAGGATCTTCCGCTGCTCGCTGCCGTCCCGCTCCGCCAGGTACGCCAGATAGGCATCGACGTCGTCGTGGACCTGCAACTCCGCTGCGGCGAGCAGTCGGAGGCTGTTGAAGTACCCGACAAGGGTCCAGTAGGCGTCGCGCACCTCTTCGGTGGTGTCGGCGCGCGCCGCCTGATGGAGGAGCGTCGCGTAGGTACGGATGAGCAACGACGACTGACTGGTGCTCGGCGTGAGCAGACCGACGTACTGCCGACTCGCCTTGCGTTCCCGAGGCGTCTCCACGGCGAACCAGGAGTCCCGGGCATCCAGTCCGGCGGGTGGGAACTGCGAGACCTTGCGGTCGAAGAGCGCCTCCCCCTGCTGCGAGGCCCGGCGGATCGTCGCGGTCGACGCGATCACCTTGGGGCTGTCCGCCAGCAGGTCCACGGCAGTCTCGTACAGGCCGGTGAGGGTGCCGAGGGGGCCCGAGATGAGGTGCAACTCGTCCTGGACGATCAGCTCGGGCGGTGGTGTTCCATCGTTGCGGTCACGGTTGAAGAGGGCGGCCGTCTGCTCGCGCCACGGCATCGCGGCGAACTTGTCGACGGTGGCGATCACCAGTGTCGGACGGACATCGTAGACGGACTCGTCGACCAGGTGGACGGGCAGGCCCGCGTGGAAGTCGCACCAGGTGTCGGGGCAGCGGACATGCATCCGCCGGGCCTCCTCGTCGACCTCGTACTGATAGGCGTCGAGACGGGTCCCGCACCAGGGGCAGGCGTGGAGCTGCACCGGGTTCTTCTCCTGGAGCTGTTTGCCCCTGCGGAGCTCGTTCAGGCTCTCCTCGGCCACCGACAGCTTGTTGGGCGTGGCGGACTGGCCGACCCACATGCCGATGGAGATGGGCTCGGTTCCCAGGGTCCGCTCGTCGCCGAGACGAATGCGTTCCATCGCGCAGATCAGCGCGGCGGCCCGTTCGAACTGCTGCAGGGTGAGCAGGCGCAAGGTGTAGCGCATGAGCACCGTGACGCCTGCGCCGCGTTCCCCGAGCCGTATGCGGCGCAGGAACGTGGTGAAGGCGATCAACCCCAGGTATGCCTCGGTCTTTCCGCCACCGGTGGGGAACCAGAGCAGGTCGGCGACCCCCCGGTCCTCGTGGTCGGTGTCGACGATCCCTTCCAGGCACAGCAGCATGAAGGAGATCTGGAAGGGGCGCCAGCGGCCCAGGGTCTCGTCGGGGGTGCCGTCCCGCCCGTTCTTCACCCACTCGCTGCGGGAGCGCTGTTGGGCCATCGCGCGGTTGGCGAGCCTGAAGGCCTTCATCGCGTCCGGCTGGGTGCCGAGGACCCTGATGCCGTGGCGCATCCGTCCGAGAGCGGTGCGGCACTGCTCGATCTGCTCACGTGCCGGCGGCTCGTGAGCCGTGCCGGCGAACGCGTCCGCCTCCGCCTCCTTGCGGTCGATCCACTCGGCGTAGCCGGACATCAGGACGTTCAGCGCTGCGAGCACCTCGGTCTCCGGCAGCGTCGCCAGACCATGCATCGTGAGCGCGGAGTCGTCGATGTCCGGGTTGGAGTCGGTCAGCAGGACTTCGCGGGCCGGAACGAATTCGGTTCGTACGCAGGTCGTCTCTGCCCGTTTCGTGTTGGGTGCTCCCACGGGGGGCGGCGTCCAGTCCCAGTCGGCCGCGCATCCGTGCCCCATGGCGAAGGTGGGCGCGTGCCGATGGAGGAGCCTGCTCGCCGCCACTTCCGGGTCGTTCGCCCGTCGGTCCGCAGGACGTTCCACGAACGCGGTCGCACCCGAAGGCGTGGTCACGGTGAGACGCGGCTGGTAGAGACAGAAGGCGTCCTGGAGTTCCCGCTCACCGACCTTCTTGGAATTGATCAGCGTGACGGTGACGGTGACGGTCCCGGTCGACGCGGACGCGGGACGTACGAGGACCTCGATGTTCACGTCTCCGTCCCCGCCGAGCGGATCGGGTCGGTGCGTGCGCGGATCCATGACATCGATCGTGACCGGTCGGAGATCCAGCACGCGTCGCCGCCAGTGCTCGTTCTGCTCGGAAGTGCTGCGTGCCTCGGCCCGCTTGGCGGCGATCTTGCGGCCATCCGGATCGATCGGGTCGTAGACGGCGGCCTCCGTGTGCACGACGATGCTCGACGAGACCGCGGGATCGACGGCGAAGGTCAGTCCCATGGACGAGGGACGCCTGTCACCGGCGAGCGGGGCACCGGCGTCGGGCACGGCCTCCTCAATGTCCCTGCCGCCTCGGACGAGGGGGCTGACGTCGGGGCCGTCGTTCTCGGAGGCGTCGTCGCGGAGCGCGTCCGAGGCCTCTTCGTCCGCGGGACGCGGGAACAGCACTCCGATCGGATAGGTCGTGATCGGGGGATCCTGCGTGAGGATCTCGTCGGGGGCTCCAGGACCCAGAAGATCCTTCCGGAGCTGCGCGACGAGCCCCTCGCGTACCGCGTAGTGGGCGGAATGCGCGTTGTCGTCCTTCATCAGCCGTGGTCCTCCTGGGAGTTCTTCCTGAATCGCCTGTACCGCCCGAGCCCCGACAGGCGCGGGACCATCCAGATGCCGTGATCACCGAGTCCGGCACGGACACCGGATGCCGTGCTGCCGGCCACGCTCTCCAGACAGTCCACCCTGAAGCCGGTGATCGACGCGGGCCAGTTGATGTCCCATGTCTTGTTGATCTTCAAGGACGCGTGCAGGTCCCTGCGGAACTGCTCCGACACCACCGCGATCGGCCGATCCTCGTGGAGGACCGTGTACGGGGGGCTCTGGTCGGCGGCGACGGGCAGCTCGTGCTGGGCCCGAAGAACCAGCTCGTCGCCGGGGGACACCGACGAGGCCAGATAGTCCTGGACCGCTCCGGCATCGTCCGCGAACCCGTCAGTGCCCGGCGGGTGCTCACGGCACACATCGCGCCCCGTGGCCGCGATGCCGTCGCGGATGTAGGACTTCCAGCCCCCGAGGTACCAGCGGTCGGTCGAGCGGTCCTTGCGGACGAGCGCCGTGTCCGGCGCGGCGATGCGGAACAGGTCGTCACGGGGACGGGTCATCGCGACATAGAGCGCCCTGGCCTCGGCCGCCGGGTCGACGTGGCTGTGCTGCTTGCGCAGCTCCGCCATCGGGGCGGGCTCGACCACTATCACGCGGTCGAATTCGAGCCCCTTGGCCCGGTGCACCGTCGACACCACCAGATCGGCGGGTTCGACGGCGGCGAGGTCGTCCGGGAAACGTCCCTCGGCGACCAGCCGGCGCACGGCCGACACGTCCAGGAACCCACGTGGTCCGCGTGCGGCACCGCGCAGCGAGCGCCAGATCCTCGCGCGGTCGCCGACCGGCGGTGTCGGGCATGCGGAGAGAAGCGCCTGGAAACGCTCCTCCGTCAGGGTGGTGGAACCCGTCCCGCGCAGCACGGACGCGACCCACGCGGGGACGGGGCGATCCTGGAGGGCCCGCTGCATCCGGTGTTCCGCCCCCAGGGAGGACAGCGCGTCCGAAAGCACCAAGGCCTGTCGGTTGTCCCTGCAGAGGATCGCGCACGTACCGGGATACTCCCGGAGCGAACCGATGGCGAAGGGATCCCCCAGAGCACCGAAATCCGGGCACGAGCGCAGAAGATCGACCAACTTGCGGTGGAAGTCCTCACCGGCCGCGTCCGATTCCGCGGATTCGGACGGCAGCCGCTGGAGCGCACCGCCGAGAGACAGAGCAGTACGCGCTTCGTCGGTACGTGCCCGGAAATTGGTGGAGAGATGCAATTCGACCAGGTCGTCCACGAAGGACGCCCGCAACCAGTCGAAGAAGTAGTTCGTCTCAGCGGCACGGGCATCCTCGTCCGACACCTGGAACCCGAAGATCGCCTGTGCCCCGTCGCCCACCACCGTGAATCCGCAGCTGCCCTGGAACCGGTCGATCAGCGTCTCCACCATGTCCCTGCGGTCGCCCACCAGGTCCTGGACCTCGTCGATCACCACATGCGCGGGAGCGCCCTGCTCACCAGCCTCGACCGCCCCGCGAAGGACGGCTTCCGTGGTCTCCCTGATCCGCTCGTCGAACCGGAGTCCGCTCCAGTCACGGTCCGGCTGCTCGCTCCGCAGTACGGAGTACGCCCAGGAGTCGAAGGTCTGGACCCTGACCCGACGGGCCCGGTGCGCGTGCAGTGCGATCCGCTCACGCAACTCCCGGACCGCGGCACGGGAGAAACTGAGGACCAGGATCTCGCCGGCTCCGAGAGCCGCCTCCTCGTCGCCCATGAGGGCATCGAGGCGACGGACGAGGGTATGGGTCTTGCCCGCGCCCGCGCCCGCGGTGACCAGCAGCCGGGCGTCCCAGGGCTGGTCGACCACTGCCCGCTGCTCCGCCGTGAGGGGCGGGCTGTCGAGGTAGGCGTCGCTCACTTCGCCCTCCACAGGTGCTCGAACTGCGTGAAGGCGAGCGCCTTGTCGTAGTTGGTGATGTTGTCCCGGACATTGAGGATCAAGCAGGTCTCCTTGCCTCCGTTGCCGGGGCCGCGCAGACCACGACCGATCATCTGCTGGTAGACGTTCGGGCTGTAGGTGGGGCGTGTGATGACGACCGCCCGGGTGGCTGGCGCGTCGAACCCCTGGGTCAGGACGCCGTAGTTCGTGAGCACTCGGACCCGGCCCCGGCGGAAGTCGTCGATGCTCTTCCTGCGCTCGCCGGTGGACGTGGCCGAGTCCACCGAAGCAGCCGTGATGCCCAGGTCCTTGAGCTTGGCGGCCAGGAACTTGGCGTGGGCGACGGACGTGGCGAAGACCAGCACGGGCCAGTCGGTCGGCATGCTGCCGATCTCCTCCAGGATTCGATTGTTCCGGTCCTGGTCGTCGGCCAGGCGCTGCTCGGCGGCCTTCGACAGCAGGCTCATCTGATCGGCCCGCTCCTTCTCCGCACTGGTCAACTCGATGGTTCCGCCCAACAACTCCCGGTGGGTGACCCGGGCCAGCATGCCGAGCTCCTGGAGTTCGGCGTACGCGTCCCCCGACGGGAAGACCCCGCCGTCGAGCCGCTGCGCCCCGAAGCGCTGGACCAGGCGCCTGGTTTCCTCGTCGTTGGTGTTGCGGAATGGAGTGGCGGTGAGCCCGAGCAGGTGGCGACCCGTCTCGCGGGAGGTCAGGCCCAGGTGGGTCAGGATCTCCGTGTACTGGGGCGAGATGGCGACGTGGGCCTCGTCCACGATGACGAGGCACGCCGACCTGAGCCAGGCATACCCTTCCGTTCCCAGGCAGTTGCGCAACTTCGCGTCCGTCGCGACCACGAGGTGGGGGCGGTCGCGGACGGGACCTGCCTCGTTGGTCGTCCAGAGCCTGCTGATCGTCAGGGGAGTCTCGGCCCCCACCTTCGACCAGACGAAACTCCAGCTCTGGACGGCCTGTTCGCACAGTTCCTCGGTCTGGGCGATCCAGAGAATGGGGCCGGCCAACTCGCCGACCTGTTTGATCCAGCGGATGACGGCTTCCGCGGCGACCCGGGTCTTGCCCGCACCGGTGGGCAGCGAGAGCATCCCGCGTTGCGGCGCGAATCGATCGAGCATCGCGAAGACCTTCGTCGCGAGCCGCTCCTGGTAGTCGTGCAGACGGGGGAATTCCGTGGGGCCGGCGACCTCGAGCCTCGGCGGCAGCGAGGGCGCCTTGGCGCCCGCGAAGGAGTCGGGGAACCCGAACTCCGAGACGAATTTCACCGCGGGCGAGGAACCGGTGAAGCTCGACGGCGCCTGGCCGGGGAACGCCGCCAGAAGATCCTTGGCATGAGTCTGCAGGACGCCGTCGCCGTGTGCGTTGTACGACATGCGGGCGATGCGACGGGCGGATGGTTCGGCGCCGCCGAGCTCGGCACGCTCGCTCTCCAGGAGCCCCGGGGGCAGGCCCTCGCGGAGCGCGGTCGCACCGATGAGGAGCTCCAGCTTCTCCTCGACGCTCTGCGCCTCGCGGACCCGGCGCAGGGAAGCCTGCAACTGCTGGTCCGCCTCCTCGCGTTCCTGGGCTTCAAGGACAGCCTTGCAACCCGACTCCCTCAGTCCCCAACGGAGCTCCTTGTCGACGGCCATCAGCGCGGCGAGCCGACTCTCGGGTTCGAGGACGAGCACGGTGGTGCCCTGGAGCGCGCTGGCGAGTGGAGTGGCCCGTGTGCCCTGGGGTGTGCGGGTCAGTTCTTCCAGTTCCGAGCAGCGGAGCAGCCTGTAGTTGTTGATCGAATTGCCCTTGCGCCGGCGCAGCGTCGGGAACTCGTCGTGCAGGGAGGTGGGTTCACCGATCCCCACGTGCCGGGTCTCTTTGCTGATGACGTCGGTGTAACGGAGCATCCCCCATGTCTTGACCAGCAGCGCGGCATCCTCCGCGTTGCCCGCGAACAGCGCTGGAAGCTGTTCGGCGCGAAGAGCTCGATACTCCGCGTCGGTGGCGGCCACCGCGATCTCGTGATCCTCGCGGCCGGCCCACTCCGACCCGACCCGGCAGCGGGTGAGCTCGCCCTCCGGGAAGTCCACCTCCAGGCGGGTCAGCATCACATACGTGCGACCGACGAAGGTGTCGTCGTCGCTGCTCCCGAGCTGTTCGAGCAGCCGGTCCCACTGGTTCCTGGGGACATCGTCCACCAGGATCGGCAGATGCAGTTTGCGCGCCTTCTCCGCACCGATGTCGGCCACGGGAAGGACATCCGCATAGGCATGGAGCTGTGGACCCACCGCGCTGGAGAGCGGGACGACGCCCTGCGAGGTGGGTACCCTGCCATGACGTACGAGCATCCAGCGCAGGGGCGAGTAGATCGCCTTGCGCGTGGAGACCTGGGCGCCGAACTGCATGGTCCAAGCATCGATGACGCTCGCGTCCGGCAGGGCCTTGACGAAGGCGGCCCTGCCTTCGTCGGACAGCAGCTCCAGGAGGTGCAGCGGCCCGCCGACGGGGGAGCCCTCCAACTTGAGCCGCTGGATGGAGGGGCGGCCCGCGCTGCTGCTCAGTGTCTTGCAGTAGCTCTCGAAGATGGCCGTGCGGTACTCGTCGAACCACTGCTCGGTCGACGGGCGGTGCCCGGAGGTCGGCACCGGGCGCAGGCCGAAGTCATGGAAGACCATCCTGTCGTCGGAGTGGAAGTCCAGGTCCACGGCCACCGAACCGTCCCGGGAGCCGTCGCCGGGGACGACCGGCCCCGGCAGCAGACAGTCCCCCATGCGGTGGAAGCGACCGTCCATGGTGCGCACGAACAGTGTCGTCAGGGGGTCGGGGACGCGGGCACGGATCTCTCCGCCGACCTGGCTGCCTCCCGCGCTGTGGAACAGTTCCCAGAAGCGGGTCCAGTCCTGCGGGCCGTAGCTGTCGAAGCCCTGCTCCAGGACGCCGATAAAACGACCTCGGGAGTCCGCTTCCTGGATGCCGATCTCGGTGAGATCGCTGATCAGAGACTGGTCCTCGGACAGTTTTCGGTCGATGTAGGTCGTCCCGTCCCGCAGGCCGTCCTGGACCGTGCGGCGGAAGACCTTGCCGACGACCGCGGGCACGAGCCCGCTCTCCTCGGTCAGCACGATGCGTGCCGAGCGGGCTTCCGTGGCGAAGGGGGACGCTTCCCGGACCATCGCGGCGAGGATGCGGATCGCGACGGCGGATGCCTCGGCCGTACCGGACGATACGAGTGCCTCCAGCCATTCCCGTATCGTCGCACGCCCCTGCTTGGTCTCTTCGAGGACGTGCCCGACCTTGCCGGCGCGGAACTCGGCGGCCTCCACCGAGGGGTGGATCCAGTTCGACGGTCGTCCCGGACAGGCGCTCCACATACGGAGCCATTCGAGCTTGAGCGGCGCCTTGTTACGCATGGGGGCGGGGTGGATCCTCAGATCCCGCGGGACCCGCAGGACGCCGTCCTGGTCCGGCAGGGAAGGAAGTTGTGCCGCCAGCTTCCAGATCTGTTCGGTCAGATACCTGTCGGCCCAGTTCAGGGTCTCCGACTCCCTGGTCCGGCCCGGAAGCAGAGGCAGGTACGCGCCCGGGTCCTCGGCCGGGGCCAGCTGCGGCAGGGATTCGACCACCAGCCGCGCCGCAACCTGGATGATCTCCTGGTTGAAGGGGCTGGAGTCCAGGAGGTTCTGCCGGTCCTCGTTCGTCTTCCACGCGCCGTTGAGGGCACCGCTCAACGTCATGGGGTACTTCGTGGGGAAGAACGACCAGAACTCGCCGCGGCCCTTGGGGGCGACGAGCACGGTGTCGCCCGTGTACTCCGGAACGGCCCAGGAGATGTCGATCGTTCCGCGGTCGTGCATCTCGCCGGCGCTCGCACGGGCCTTCTCGGTGGGACTGTGGGCGTGAGTGAAGACCTTCCAGTTCGAGCGCGATTCCGGCTTGCCCGTTCGCGTCTCGTTGATGGTGTGGAGGGAACCCTCGTGGTCGACCGTGATCTCACGGCGGACCGGCGGCATGGCACGGGTGTCCTCCAGGACCACCGTCCCGACGTGGTGGGAGAAGAGCTGGAACCGTGCGGGGAACTCCTGCTGGATCACGCCCCCGCCCGCGGAGGCGTGCATGTCGTGACCGAGCCGCTCCGCCGCTCCCGGCAGCAGGGGCAGTCGGACGACGGTGGTCGCCCAGTCGAGCAACGCGTCGAGGACGGAATCCTCCATGCGTTCCTTCGCGGCGTCCAGCGGACGGGCCATGCGCAGCACGGGTGCCTCGAACATCTCGTCCGGCGCGGTCCCGCGCGCCTTCTGGATCTCCTCGTACGACCACGCCCGGTCGAAGCCGAACGAGCCGGACGTGCTGAAGAACTGAGGGGTGTCCGTCACGGCCAGGATCGATTTCACACCGACCCCGAAGCGCCCGATCTGCCCCCCGCGCTTCCTCGACACACTCATCCGGAGAATGGTCTCCGCGCCTTCCGGGGTGACGGCCGTTCCCTCGTTGGCACAGTAGAGATGCGTCTTTGTGAGGACGACATGAACCTTCCCCCCCGGGGAGTCGGCGATCTCGTCGGCGGCATTCTGCACCAACTCGAACAACTGCCGGTCCCCGTAGCCGCCTTGGGTGATCCGCCGTTCACCGTTGGCATGCTCCAGGATCAGCCCCGGGTCCACGCGGTACGTCTCCAGCACGCGCGCCGACTGTTCGACGATCTTGTGGATGACGGGCGAAGCGCCCGAACTGCCCGTCATGTCGGGGTGGTTCAAAGTGATCCCATTCCATTGCCGTGAACTGAACGCGGGAGAAGGCCGGGGCCGGCCGCTGCGGGGCGCGACCGGCCGACAAGTGAACGATAGACGTGGGAACTGACGATGTGTCGGGTCAGTCCAAATCGAGGACGATGACGAGAACTACCCGAGGACGCGGGCGCGGGCACCTGCGCCGCACCCGCCCCTTGTTCGGCGGGCGGGTCACGGCTACCCGGGTGCGGCGACGCGTGCGGGGGGCGCGACGGCGCGCTTCCTTGCCGCGCGCGGAGGCCGCGGGCTCGTCCCGCGCCGCGGCGGCCTTCGCGCGTGCGAAATCCCGGCTGCGCCGGAGGGCATCGATGAAGGAGCGCGTCTTGCCGATGGCATCCAGGAATTCGGACCGCAGCCAGGGGTCCTCGATGGAGTCGTACTGGTCGGCGATGTCGAAATCGTCGTCGGATTCGAGTATGGAGGTACCCCTGATTCGTTGCGCGTGGTCGGCTCTGGCGGTGTCAAGAAAAGGCGCACGTGCAGAGTGGCTGAATGCACACGGAGTGGCAAGTGTGAATTCCGCGAAATGAATGAAGTTTCCAATGGGTGGCGATGGCGAATTCGAGATTCGAGTAGATCGAATCCCATTCCCGCCATTCCCGCAAGGGGTGGTGGAATATTTTTTCGAGGCTGCGTGGTGGTCGAGATTCTGGCTTTCCGGCATCCGGGCATACTGAATGAGACCCCTCGAAATCGATGCCGAATTCGAGGCGGTCAGGCCCTGCCCGCCTTGACCGTACACGGCCATCCGTGGGTGCCGCAAGAACGTTTCGCCGAGAACCTGCGGGCCTCGCGGAGTGTGCAATTCGGGATATCCGGGGGATCTCGGAAAAATGGTGCATTTTCGGAAGTAATTCGAATGCTGGGCGCTATGGGATATCTGTTTCATGGAGTGGAAGGAACCGTTCTGGGGCTCCAGGGGTGGTGTCAACCAGAATTGTCGCCCGGCTGGACTGTCAAATGAGCGTGTACGGTTGACCTCATGAGCGGGGCGGCGGTAGGGGAGTGGTGACGTTGGACAGCGGCATGGACTTCGGTCCTTGGCTGGCACGGCAGCTGAAGCAGTCGCGCATGAGCCAGGCCGAGCTGGCACAGCGGATCGGGCTGACGCGAGCCGCGGTCTCGGCCTGGATCACCGGGCGCGCGACCCCTCGCGAGGAGACCATCGCCAAGATCGCGGAGGCTCTCGACACCGACCTCGGGACCATCCACACCCGTACCGCCGACACCTTGGCCGGCCTTCCGGTTTCCTGGGCCCATCGGCCCGGATACGCCGACGGGGGCCGCGACTTCGGCAACGCGGCGGCCTTCGCCTTCGAGGCCGACGTCGAGGTCCTGGCACGCGAGGCGACCCAGAACAGCCTCGACGAGCGACTCGACCTCAACCAACCGGTCCGTGTGCGCTACACGCTGCACGAACTGACCGGCGAGGCCCTGGCCCGGTTCCGCGAGGAGATCCGCTGGGACGATCTCCTCCCGCACTACGAGGCGGCAGCGGCCCAGGACCAGAAGGTCGGACGGGTGATCGCCGCCGGGTTGCGCGACATGTACGAGCGCGACCGGCTGGTCCTCCTCCGCGTCGACGACTACAACGCCTCCGGCCTGACCGGCGACGACTACGAGACCGGCCGGTTCGCCGCGGTCGTCCGTCGCCAGCTCGACAGCCACAAGTCGGTGAGCGGAGCGGGTGGTTCGTACGGTCTCGGCAAGGCGACGCTCTGGGCGACGAGTCGGCTCGGCCTCGTGCTCATGAACTCCACCCTGTCCGAGCCGCACGAGGGACGCACCGAACGACGCCTCATCGGCCGACTGGATCTGCCCTGGCGGGAGGTGGACGGGAAACCCTGGGCCGGCCCCGCCTGGTTCGGTCGGCCCGACCCGGACGCGAAGGACGCGAACGTCACCCGCTCGTGGTGGGCCGATGAGGAGCGTGTCGAGCGTCTCCATCTTGCGCGCGAGAGTGCCGAGCCGGGTACGTCGTTCCTGGTCGTCGGCGCCCACGACGTGGCGAGCCTCGTCGAGGGGACCGAGCGCAACGACGATGTCGAGGACGACGACAGCGTTCATCGCATGCACCACCGCCTCCTGGAGGCCCTCGGCCGCAACTTCTGGGCGGCCATGACCGGCGGGGGAACACAACGGCCCCTGCTGGAGGCATCCGTGCGGACGCTCCGCAACGGAGCGGAGATCATCCCGGAGAAAAGGGTCGACCCGCGGGTCACCCAACCTTCGCGGACGCGTGCGCTGCAGGCATTCCTGGACGGCACGACAGTGGACCGACTGACCGAATCCGGGCAGGTGGCCATGGCGACCGTGCCGCTCGGCGTACCCGGACGCGCCGGACGCGGAAACGGCGGTGAGCACCAGGCGGTCCTGCTGGTCACGGAGGCCGAGGACGGCGACGACGGGAAGCCGAACAGGGTGACGACGATGCGGGGCAATCGCATGACGGTCAAGGCCGGCTGGGTACCCGGACTGCCTGTTGGCACCAACCCCTTCCAGGCCGTGCTGCTCGCGGGCAAGGCGGCGGGCGACGATGCTCCCTTCGCGGACGAGGCCGAGGCATTCCTCCGGGCCTCCGAGCCGCCCGAGCACGACAGGTGGGGGCAGACGGAAGAACTGCGGATGCTGTACTCGCCGTCCGCGTACCGACGGATCGCCGCCCTCACCAACCGGACCAACAAGGCCGTGCGCGACCTGGTCGCGCTGCCCACGAAGAAGCGCAACGGTGGCTCGGAGCGGCTACGCAAGAGCCTGTCGGTGGGAGGGCGGAAAGCGGCTCGACCCACGACAGCGGCGGGGCCGCCGATACTGGAGGAGCTCGATGCCCGGATCGACGACGACGGCGCATGGTGTGTCACGGCCGAGGTGAGGATTCCCGCAGGCGGTGATTCCTGGCGCCCCACGCCGGTGGCCAAACTGGACGTGCGCTCCGGTCCCCGACCGGTTCTGGCGTGGTCCCGGCTCGTCGCCGTGCACAACTGCGAAGTGGTCGATGGTGCGATCCACTTCGTGCCCGGCGCGCGCAGCGCGACCTTCCGGGGAACCACGGACGTATCCACCCATCCGGTACGGGCCCTGTTCAGCGGCCTCGTCGTGGAACTCCGTACCGACAAGGGGAGCCAGGCGTGAGGGTCTATCCGTACAGGCGACTTCCCGGGGTCGTCTCGCTCCGGGTCAATGCCGTCGAACTGAGGGGACCGGGCGGGATCCGGGAACCGCTCGACACCAGTACATTCTCCGCAGTCGAGCAGGTGGTCGCTCCCGGAGCGGCGGGGCGGGACGACTGGGAGAGCGTCCGTCTGACACTCTCGGCCACCGTCCCGGGCAGGGCCACCGACCCCGACGGACCCTGGTCCGACGTTGCGGTCGTCGCCGTCCTGGCCGAAGGAGCCACCAACACTCGGACCACAGTCTGCCTGGAGCCCGGGGCGGAGGGCGGCCGTGAGTGGACCGGTCGCCTCGACCTGTGGCGCGTCGACCATCTCGACCGGGCCACGATGTCGGTCCACGTGGTCGCCACGGTGGGCGGAGTGCCGGGTCGAGTGATCGCCGCTTCCGAGAAGGACTGGATCATCGACCTGAAGGCCGACGCGCCCCTGCGTGAGCGCGAGCTCGATGTCGCCGAAGTCGGTTTCCGGGAGGGGCCGGAGTGGCTGCGCCCCTTCAGGGACGTGCCCTGGATCGTAGACACCTCGGGCGATCTGCCGGCCGTACACGTGAACACCGATTTCGAGGGCATCACCGACCTCGTCGGCGGCAATGGCTCACCGATCGACAACCTGGTCCGCGATCTGCTGATCGCCCAGATGTGCACGGACGTGTGGACCGCCGTGTTCCACACTGCCATCGGCGATCTGGAGATCGAGGACGACGATACGCCTCTCTTCCCCCATGACTGGCGGGGCGAGGTGCTCCGCGAGATGCTCCCCGATGTCGTTCCCGGCCGTCCGCTCGGAGAGGCGCTGCGCGAGGTCCACCGGCGAAGGACCGGGACGTCGGGGTGGACCGATCTCCAACCTCGGATCCACTACGCCGCGACTCGCAGGGCCGACGTACCCAAGGCCCTCACCGCCACGATCCGTGGCCTGGATCGACTCCACCGGGGGACCGACGTATGACCGACAAGCCGATCCACCTGCCCGAACGCCTGGCCCTGCTCGCGGATCTCAACGCCGCGCAGTACCTCACCGAAGGACTGCTCACCGGCAAGGAGGACGTTCCGGCGATCGGGCTCAACAAGATCGCCGAGCCGCTGCCGGGGGAGGAGGCCCGGGGTGCGTCGATGCCGGTCCGCGATCTCGTCGACGACGCGATGCACGAGTTCCGGGACGGCAGGCCGACCGCGGCCGATGCCTGGCTCGCTCCTCGCCTCCACGCGACCTTGAGGCTCAGCCGTCGCGAGGCCGCCGACCGCAGGTTGTGGAACTACCTGGCCCTGGGCGTGGCCCCCGACTATGTCGTCTGGCGTCACCTGCCCGAGCCGAAGAAGCACGGGGAGACACCGAAGGTCGCCGCGGATCGATTCCGCGGCCCGGCGTACAAGCAGGCGTTCGCCCGGCTCTGGTGGGCGGCCGAACTGTTCCGCAACGGCTCCGACTATGCACCGGTGGTGACCGTGTGCACCAACCAGGACATGCTCAACAGCTCGTTGCGTCTCGACGTGATCGACCATCGTCCGACGGCGCAGGCGATGGTGCGCCTGATCGAGCGCGGCACGGTGAGGACCGGCCGGGATGTGAATGCGTTGGCAGCAGCGATCAACGCTTCCGCGGCCACGCTCATGTACGACGTCGTCGCCCCGGATGCCGAGCGGGACGGCCGGCCACTGCTGGAGTGGATCGAGGCAGCCGAGTCGGCACCGGCAGTGCCCCGCAGGGCGCTACCGGAAGGTCCGAACGAGGAGGAGGCACCGGAGGCCTCCGTGGCCGCCCTTGTCGACCGGTTCGCGGAACTCTTTGCCGACGCTCCCGTACGAGGGAAGGCGACCACCGACGAGGGAAGTGGCGACCGGCCCTGACCCGTGGCCGACCGAAGACCTCACTCGTCCTCGGCCTCGTTCCCGGCTGGGGACGAGGACGTCGGCTTCCATTCCTTCAGCAGCGAGTACCACTTCTCCCGCGGGGGCTCGCGCAGGAGCGCCATGCTCAGGATGTGGAGCGAGAGACGGGGCGGGATGGCGTTGCCGATCTGCTGGGCCACGTCGGTGGACCGCCAGGGATAGGCGGCGGGGAACGACTGGAGGAGTCCGGCCTCTTCGAATGTCAGCCGTTCCAGCTCCTCGCCGTCCTCCTTCGTACCCGAATCGCCTTCTTTCAGAAGGAAGAGGCGGTTGCGCCGCACCTTGCCCGTGATCGTCGGTGCGGGATCGTCGGAAGTGCGTCGCCCCCGCTTTTTGGGATCTCCGCCGGAGCCGTAGTTGGAGACCATGACGAAGTCATCGGGGCGCGTCGCGCGGAGAGCATCCCCCATGGAAACCCACGGCGCGAGCGATCCGCCGTTGTGCGGGGCGGGGAACAGCGAGCCGTCCTGGTGGTCGGGTGTCGGACTTTGTCGCACGACACCCTTCTTGTACCGCTGGTGCGTCGCTTCCGGGAACCGGACCTTCCGATGAACATTCTCCGGGTCGTACTGCGCGATCAGCACCGCTCGCCGGCGCGCCTGCGGGACGCCGAAGTCCTCGGAGTGCAGGACGTGGGCATCAGCCGCGTAGCCGGCCCGCCTGAGAATCTTGACGTAATGCTTCCACACCGGCATCACGGTGGGCACCTGCTCCAGGACGACCACGTCGTACGGCCTGCCGCGCTTGAGCTTTGCCTCCATGATCCAGCGCAGTGGTTGGAGCACGAACCCCGTGCGGTCGTCGGACATGGCGTCCGTCTCGGTCTTTACCTCGCTCCACGCAGCGTCGAACGCGGTCCCGTCTTCGTGGTCGGCCAGCCGCGTGGCCAGGCGCAGCACGTCGTCCAGGGCCTCGTGGCCCTTTCGGCTTCCCGCGACGGAGAACGACTGGCAGGGCGGCCCACCGGTGAGCACCGTCGCGTGGACGACCGAGGGGTCGCACGGGCCGAGCTCGGCGACGTCTCTCACCTCGGTGGTCAGGAGACCGGCGGCTGCCCGCGTCGCACGCGTGGCGGGGTCCCATTCGACACCGATGCTCTCCACTCCTTCGTCCCGCATGAGCACGGCGGCGATGTCGAGGCCACCGGGGCCGGCGAAGAGATCGACGATCCCGAATTTCGCAGGCGGAAGCGAGTGGTGAGTGGGGCGGGTCATGGTGTGCAAGTGTAGCCGGCGTTCAAGATCACTCCGCCCGATGCTTTCCGGGCGGCCGCCCCGCTCCCGGTCAGGGGCTCAGGGCTGCGGCGATTGCCAGCCCGAGTGCCGTCCCGACCGGCGGGGGAGAGGCGTGGCCGATCTGCCGGTAGCGTGCGGTCTTCTTTCCCGCGAACCGCCAATCCGAGGGGAACGCCTGCAGCAGGGCGGTCTGCGTCACCGTGAGTTTGATCATTTCCGAAGGGGCGACCTCCGGGCCGGGGACCTCGTCGGCCAGCGCTCCGCCGTTGACCCGCATGCGTTCCCAGGCCTTCTTCGTTCCCGTGGGCCCCAGATCCGCCCCTCCCCGGTTCTCCGAGCCGCCCACGAGGGTCGGAGCGACACTCAGGGCCTGAGCCGCCCACGCTTCTGCACCGGACCAACCCCGAGCGGCCATGGAACCGCGCAGCGCGCAGCCCACCGGTACGGGGCTGTCGACTGTCGGAACCGGCGGGCTGAACGCGTCGAAGTACTGCTGCTTCAACGCGACGAGCACTCCCTGCCTACGGTCCTGCGGCACGCCGAAGTCGGCCGCGTTCAGCACGAACCAGAGGAACCGGTACCCGAGATGCTCGAGTTCCTTGCGGATGAATTCCCGCACGTCCTCGAACTCCGGGGCATCCACGAGGCCCGGCACGTTCTCGATGATCAGAGCACGCGGCTGGACGGAATGCGTGAGAAGCACGGCTGCTTCCAGAAGGCGCAGCTCCTCATCGCTCTCCGCCCTCGCCGCTGTCGCGCTGGACTTGACCCGCGGCAGGCCGGCCGAGAGCAGATCGATGTCGTAGGTCTCCGGATACTCGTCCGGCACGAAATCCAGAAGGTCCATTTCCAGGACCTTCCAAGCCGGTCGATTGAGGCGAAGCGTCTCGCAGGCCACCGGCTTTCTGTCCAGCAGCAGCACGGGCTCGAAGCCCGCCTCCTCCAGTCCCAGCGCCAGTCCTCCCGCACCGGCGCACACATCCACAAAACGAAGCCCGCTCACTCGTCCCCACTCCTGCGTCGTGTGCGGTGGACGGCTCCTGCCCGGTCGACGACCTCCGCCACCTGTTCGGCCACCCCGCCCGGGGCCTCGTGCTCCCAGAACCGCAGCACGGTCCACCCCTCCTCGGCCAGATGCTCGTTCGTCTCCCGGTCCCGTGCCATGTTCCGTGCGAGCTTCGCGCGCCACCACTCGGCGTTGGACTTCGGCTGCGTGGCGTGAATGGGGCAGCCGTGCCAGAAGCACCCGTCGATCAGCACTGCCACCTTCGCCCGGGTGAAAGCGATGTCCATCGTCCGCCGGGACATGCCCGGTACCCGCTCATTGACCCGGTAGCGGTAGCCGGAGGCGTGCAGCAACTTCCGGACCGCGACCTCCGGTTTGGTGTCGCGGTTCGCCTGTCTGCTCATTCGGGCGGAGACACCGGGGGAGGAAGGCTTCGCAGTACTCATCACTGCCAAGTCTCCTACGCCCCGTCGTCCGGTCGGTCGATGATCGCGAAATCCTTGCTGCCCGAATCGATGGTCCGGAAGCGCACCAGGCTCGTCCCGCTGTCGGCCGACGACTTCGGAGCGACCAGGGAGAAGGCCATCACCAGGTGCCGGGGGTCGATTGAGCCGTCCGCGGCCGGCCGCGGTTCGCTCTCGACCACGGGATACAGGACCAGTACGCCGCGACGCTCACGCACCAGGGACTCGACGAGTGGATCCCCCGAGTTCTCCCGGGCGCCCGCCACCCGGAGCGCGACCCCGCGGTGCTTCGGTTCGCTGATTGCGCCGAAGAGGTTGCCGCGGCGACGGGCCCGGTGTACCAGGGACAACGGGCGGGAACCGAGGATCGTCGCCTCCGTGCGGCGGGCCGAGGTCTGTTGCGGGGCGATGACCAACCAGTCGTCGATGCCCGTGCCAGACTCCCTGGCTCTGATCAGGGACTCCAGATGGGGTGAGAACTGCGAGGGAGCGGACCAACGGAGATCGCACAGGATCTTCAGCAGCGCGTCGTGACCGACGGTGCCGAGCAGGGCCTCGTAGCTGTCGCCACGACCATGATCGAGGGACGAGCACGTCAGTGTGACGGGGGCGGAGTCCAACGAGTCCAGGACCGGGCGCCACACCTCCGCGTTGTGCCGCAGGTCCGCCCCGTTCGTCGGGTACGCGGTCGGCTCCACCCACTGGCCCGGTGACCGGATCTCGACCAGTTCCGCGTTGAACATCTTGTTGCGGCCGCTCGGCTTGATCCACGGCAGGTGCTGGGAGACCAGGGGCGGGATCCGGGCCGGGGTCACCTGTGGTTCGCCGTCGACCAGTTCGGCGTAGCGCGAGAGCTGGGAGCGGAAGGTCTCCTCGTCGCGACAGACCGCCTCGAAGGCCTCGTACAGGTCGACCGTCTGCGTCTTGGTCAGCGGTTCCTCGCGGCCGATGTAGAGGCGGACCAGATCGCGGTATCCGGGGCGGAAGCCGAACCAGCGGCCCATCTGCATCAGGGTGTCGGCCTGGCGGGTGGTGCGGCGGTAGTAGGTGACGGTGAGGCCCTCGACCGTGAAGCCGCGGGAGAGCTTAGTGCCGCCGACCAGGATCTTCCAGACGTTCGGGGTCCGGTCGAAGTCCAGGTCGATCTGGGAGAAGTAGCGGTCCGTGTCGCCGTTGACGACCACGACCGGGTTGCCGCCCGAGTTGATGTGCTGGCGGGCGCGGGAGACGTACGGGCGCAGGTCGGCGTAGTCCGACGGGGTCGGGAGGCCGTCGTCCGCGTGGCGGGCGAAGTCGTCGGCGAGCAGTCTTTCCAGGCGGGCGTGGCCCTCGTGGGAGGTGTAACCCGCCTTGTGCCACCGGGTGTTGATGTGCAGCGCCAGGTCCGCGTGGTCGTCCGTCTTCACCGATTCGTGCACCAGCATCGTGTGGTGGCGGAACGGGCCCGCGGGGACTCCGTGGTCGGCGCGGTACAGCTTCAGCGCACCGGTGAGGACGAACGCGTCCATGGCCTCCTGGAGGCGGTCGCCGGTGTCGTCGCAGATGCCGCGTACGTGGGTCTCCTCGGCCGTTCCCTCGCCGTCCAGGTCGTGGAAGTCCTGCACGCCCATGTAACCGACGGGGCGCGGCAGGGAGATGAGGAAGTCGCGCGGGAAGATGTCCTCGCCGTCGCTCGGGTCGATGAAGACGTTGGCGAACGGGGTGGCGGTGTAGCCGACGTACTGTGCGCGCGGGAGCAGGCCGAGGAGCTGGGAGATCAGACCGTTGATCGCCGTGCGCTGTGTCCGGCCCGATTCCCACTTCTTCGGGTCGGACGTGTTCACGGACGCCTGGTCGGACTCGTCGTCGATGATCAGGGTGGGGATCTCCCGGAGGATCGGGCCGATCTTCTTGAGGTCCTTCACCAGGTTCGTCAGGACGGACTGGTTCTTCTTGACGACCATGACGCGGGCGGCCGCGCGGTGCAGGTTGTCGGGGACATACAGCGGCAGGTGCGGTTCGCGCTTCTCGATCTCCAGGGCCCGGATGCCCTGGAAGAGGCGGCGGTAGTCGTTGTCCCGGGTGGTGAGGCGCTCGATGTTGAACGGGCGGTGACCGTGGCTGACGAACTTCGCCGGCCAGTCCTCGTCGTCCTGGTAGTCGATGCCGACCAGGGCGTCCGGGTCCGACGGGTCAGCGCCGCGCAGGATGTTCTCCCGACCGATCAGCTCCATGTCCAGACGCCGCTGGGTCTGGCCCCGCAGGAGGTTCAGGGTGCCGCCGAGGACGATGACCAGGCGGTAGCCCGCGTCGATGGCCTTTGCTGCGACGCCGGTGAAGTTGGCGGTCTTGCCGGACTGGACGTAGCCCACGACCAGGCCCCGGGCACCGTACGCCTCGGTGCGGGTGGGGTCGGAGAGGCGTTCCACCACGGCGTGGCTGGCCTCGTCGAGGCTGGAGACCGCGGCGTCCGACCAGCCCTTGTGGCGCAGGAGCCGCTCGTAGGAGTTCCAGTAGAAGGAGCGGGCGGCGGCGGTGTCACGGGAGTACCAGGAGGTGAATTCCTTGCTGATGACGGTGGGGCCCGGCTCCTTGAAGACCGGGACCGCCCGGTCGAGCGCCTTGCGCAGATTGGCGCCGAAGCCGAGGCGGTTGTACGTGTCCGTGCGCCGGGCGTCCGTGCGGGGCGGGGCGGTGGACCAGTCGGCCTGTTCCGCCAGGTCCCAGGCGGTCAGGGTGCGGTGCCAGAGCGCGGTGAGCTCGTCACCGGGACCGGCGGCGACGATCCGGTCCCGGAAGTGGCTCAGCTCCGTGTCGGCGGGTTCGTCGGCCTCGGAGAGGACGAACGCCAGCTTGGTGAAGTGCTTGGGACCGCGCCGCATCGCGGCCAGGACGTCGCCGTGCAGGTTGAACAGGTGATCGGTCATGGCGGGAACGGCTTCCTCGGGAGGGCGGGTGAAGGACGGCGGATCGGTGGTCAGCGCGCGAGTTCGCAGCGCGCCGCCGTCACCAGGACGCTGTTCCACAGCGCGACGTTGTCGGTGTGGACGGCCCGGACCCGCTCCTTCTGGAAGATCTCGTTGACCATGAGATAGAGCATGCTCTTCACCACGGGCGCGTCGTTCAGGCCGCCGCGGCGGCCACCGTTGAAGACCTGCCGGTACTCCTTGTTGAGCTTCACCTCCCTTTCCTCGCGGTCGAGTTCGAAGAACACGTCCGACGGCAGGGTGTCCCAGCGAAAGGTGATCGGGTCCTCGTCGTCGAGTTCCGGCAGCTCGTCGCGCAGCGTGCGCCTGAGCTTCGGGTCGATGCCCTTGCCGGCCGGGAGGACGGCCTTGCGCTGTGGTTCGGTGGCGCGCCGGGCTGCTTCCCGGTACGTGGTCTCCGCCTCCTGGAGGTACGCGCCGAAAGTGTGTCCGGACTCGTCCGTGGCCTGTTCCAGGCCGCGCGCGAACGCCGGTGTGACGGTCACGCCGTCCTTCTTCACCGTGAGGCTGAAGACGTCGTTCGGCTCGTTCGGCAGGTCGACGGCGATCCGGGCGAGGGCGAGGTGGCCCTCCGCGCTGCGAGTGCTGTTCCAGCCGCCCGCCTGGACGAGGCGGTCGTTGCGGTAGATGTAGAAACCCTGGCGCTCGGCGAGCGGACCGATGCCGCGGAAGCTGACCAGGGGAGACTTCGGCGGCCAGATGTGGGCGGTCAGTGCCACCTCGCCGACGCCCTCGACCGGTGCGGTGTACGTACGGGGGTAGCCGGCCCGGCCGGGCACGCGGTAGCCGAAGGGATCGATGGGCTCGACGCCTCGGTGGTCCAGCTCCTCCTTGGTCCGTACGTCCTCGACGACGATGTCTATGTTGAGGGTCTCGCGGGCGAGGAAGCGGTGCAGATGGAGCCCGAGGTGGGTCTCCAGTTTCTCGATGGCGTCGTTGAGGAAGCGGTCGGCCTGACCGGTGGTGACGGTGTCGAAGGCGCGGACCCGGTCCCAGCGGACGACCGTGCCGTGCCACTGGATCAGGCCGTCGTAACGGTCTACCAGGTCCTGGCAGTAGCCCGGGTCGACGATGTCGCACGTGAAGTCGGCCTGGGCGCGTGCGGTCAGCCAGCGGCGGCCGGCTGACGGGCTCCGCTTGGTCCGGCTGATGACGGTGAGGGAGTCGGCGTGGGAGAGCGAGGCGGCCTTGAGGCCCGCGCCGAAGTGGCCGAGCGCCGTGTCGGAGTACCCCTCGCGGCCGCCGACCGTCATGGCCGTGTCCAGTGACTCATCGTTCATGCCGCATCCGTCGTCGATGACGAGGAGGCTGACGAGGCGGTTCTCGTCCCGGAGGAAGCTCACCACGACGTTGCGGGCACCCGCGTCGATGGAGTTGTCCACGAGGTCCGCGATGGCCGCCTCGAAGCCGTAGCCCTGGTGCGTCAGCGATTCGACATAGCGGGCAGCGGGCGGTAGCCGCTTGCTGCCGGAGGTCGGGATCTCGAACTGCCAGTCGGCCGAGGGCTGGTACGGCGGCATGAACACTTCCTCGCACACACAGAGCTGAGACCTGCGTGGAGAGGTGTGGCCCTGAGATGGGTAGTTGGAATGTGATGATATTGCAAAGGTGGGACAGAGGGGGATCCGGTTGACAAAAGAGGTGCCGGCGGTCGGTGCGACCATCGCTCCGCGTCAGACCTGGGGCGTTGTGCTTCGTACGTAAGCGAGCCCAGGCCGGTCGCCCAGTTGGACCTTCTCTCCCGTGGGGACGAAGCCCGTGCGGGTCAGGACTGTGCGGGAGGCGGTGTTGTCGATGGCTGCTGCTGCGCGGAGTGTGGTGAGGCCGTATTCGGTGGCTGCCAGGGTGCAGAGGTGGAGGACGGTGGCGGTGGCCAGGCCTCGGTGGGTGGCCTTCTCGGCCATGCGGAATCCCAGGTCGGCGGAGCCGTCCGTGACGTCGACCAGGTTGAAGCGGCCCAGCACCTCGCCGTCGGTGTCGACCAGGACGTGGAAGTGGCAGAGCCCGGTGGCCTGTTCGGTGAGCAGTGCGGTGTGGCGGGCGTCGAAGTCGGTGAAGTAGGCGTCGCCGCGGTCCGGAATGGATGCGGCGAAGAACGCGCGGTTCTCCTGTTCGAATGTGAACAGGGCGGGCGCGTGATCGGGGCGGAGGCGCTGGAGCTCGGGCATGGCAGAACCTTACGGATTTCGGGTCGCTCGGTGGATTTCTTTTGTTCGTACGGCTCCGGGCCGGTGGCTGCGTGGCTTGAGGGAGCTGACGCTCGGCTGCCCACCCGTGCACCGGCCGCTGCCCGATCAGGCAATGCGTCGGCGCCATAGGTACCGCTGGGCGCTGCCCCGACTGCGGTGCGCCTGCCCTGCGTACCGCGCGGGCACTGCGCACACCCTGGGACCGCGACGGGGCACATGCGCGGCCGGGAGGGCGGATGAGGGCGGTTCCGGGGAAGGACCCCGCCTCTGGCCGTAGCGGTGCTGGTTCTGCTTCCGCCTCTGCTTCTGCTCGTGCGGATGTTTCGCGTACGACGGCGGCGGCGGCGGCGGAGCGATTACCGGGGGATCGTCCCGTCCCGGACCCCCGCAGCCTGCAACGCCTGCAACGCGCGGCGGGCAACAGGGCCGTCTCCCGTCTGGTGGCCCAGCGCTACACGGCCCCGGTGAAACCGTCCCCCGCCCAGGCGCCCGGCTTCCGGAAGGTCAAGTCCGACGTAGCGGCGAAAGGGGTCCGCCTGGCCGCGCATGTCCCGGCCGCCACGGAGTCGAAGTCGGCGCAGGACGCGGCCGTCGCACCCCCCGACGACAGGGAGGCGCAGGGCAAGGCGGCGAACGCGGAGAAGATGAACGCCGCGAAGCCGGGGGAGTTCAACAAGCAGGCGTTCATCGACGCGGTGAACAAGGCCATCGACGCACAGGCCCCGAAGAATCTCGACGACGCCGACAAGTTCTCGAAGTCCGGTAAGGCGGACAAGATCAAGGGTGAGGTCGACGGGAAGGTCAAGGACGGGAAGGAGTCCTCGGCCAAGGACATCGACACGGCGACGAAGGTCCCGCCGGACACATCGGCGGCCAAGGACAAACCCGTCACCCCGATGACCCCCGACCAACCGCCCGCCAACCCGGGCGCCCCGTCCGCGGCCGATGCCGTACCTGCCCAACAACCCGCTTCCGTTACGGACTTCTCGCAGGGGCCGGCCGCCAACGACCAGGCGATGGCGGACGCGGAGGTCACTGAGGACCAGCTCGCCAGGGGCAACGAGCCGGAGTTCGACCAGGCTCTGTCCGCGAAGAAGACCGCCGAGACCGATTCCGCGAAGGCTCCGGCGAAGGGGAAGGCGGCCGAGGCCCAGCAGCTGTCCCACGCGAAGGCCGGGGCGGCGGCCTCCGGCGCCCAGGCCATGAACGCCCTGACCGCGACCCGGGCTTCGGCGGGCAAACAGATCGACGGCGGCAAGGGCGAGACGAAGACCAAGGACGAGAAGAGGCGCGCCGAGGTCACGGCGAAGCTGCAGAAGGTCTACGACGGTACGAAGAAGGACGTCGAGGAGACCTTGTCCGGGCTGGACAAGAAGGTCGACACCGCGTTCACCGCGGGCGAGAAGGCGGCCCGGGACGCGTTCACCGCGGACCACAAGCGCCGGATGAAGGCGTACAAGGACAAGCGGTACTCGGGGTGGACCGGCAAGGCGCGCTGGGTCAAGGACAAGTTCGCGGGCCTGCCCAAGGAGGCCAACAACCTCTACCAGGAGGCGCGCAAGGGCTACGTAGCGAAGATGCAGGGCGTCATCTCGTCCGTGGCAGACATCATCGGTGCGGAGCTCGGGAAGGCGAAGGCCCGCATCGCGAAGGGGCGGGCGGAGTTGAAGGCCGAGGTCGACAAACTCCCCGCCGATCTCCGCCAGTTCGGCCAGGACGCGGCGAAGGACTTCGCGGGGAAATTCGACGATCTCGAAGCCACCGTCAACGAGAAGTCCGAACAGCTCGTCCAGGACCTCGCGCAGAAGTACACCGCGGCGCTGAACAAGGTCGACGAGGAGATCAAGAAGCTCCAGGAGGCCAACAAGGGGCTGATCGACAAGGCGAAGGACGCGATCGTCGGCGTCATCAAGACGATCAACGAGCTGAAGAACCTCCTGCTCGGCATCCTGGCCAAGGCCGCCTCCGCGATCATGAAGATCATCAAGGACCCCATCGGGTTCCTCGGCAACCTCGTACGCGCGGTCGGCGCCGGACTCAACCTCTTCGTCACCAACATCGCCGAACACCTCAAGACCGGCGTCGTGTCCTGGCTGCTGGGCACCGCCGTCAAGGCCGGCCTCGAACTCCCCCAGAAGTTCGACCTCAAGGGCATCATCCAGCTCATCGGCTCCCTCCTCGGCCTGACCTGGGCCAACATCCGCGCCCGCATCACCCGCAAGGGCATCCCCGACCAGGCCCTGACCGCCGTCGAACAGTCCGTCCCCGTCGCGAAGAAACTCGCCACCGAAGGCCCCGCCGGCGCCGTCAAGGAAATCGAGTCCGAGGTCGGCGACCTCAAGGCCACCATCCTCGAAAAACTCACCAGCTACCTGATCCCCACCGTCATCATCGCCGGCATCACCTGGATCATCTCGCTCCTCAACCCCGCCTCCGCCTTCGTCCGCGCGGTCAAGGGCATCATCGACATCGTCACGTTCATCGTGAACCAGGGCGCCCAGATCGTCGAATTCGTCAACGCCGTCCTCGACTCGGTCATCGCCATCGCCAACGGCGGCTCGGCAGGCGTCCCGAAAATGGTCGAAACCGCCCTCGCCACCAGCGTCCCACTCCTGATCGGCTTCCTCGCCTCACTCCTCGGCATCGGATCCCTCGCCAACAAAGTCAAAAGCGTGTTCCACGCCGTCGCCAAACCCGTCAATCGCGCCATCGAGAAAATCGTCGACTTCATCGCCAAAGCAGGCAAAAAGCTTTGGGCGAAGCTCAAGGGCAAGAACGGCAAGAACGGCAAGAACGACAAGGAGGGTAAGAACGGCAAGGGGAAGGAGGGAGAGAATAAGGGTGAGCAGGACGGGAAGGAAGGCCCACTCAAGCGGCCCACCATCCCGGTGCATTTCGAGATGGCGGGGCATTCTCACACCCTGACCTTCTCCCCCGAGGGCAACGACGTCTCCGTGACGATGGCGTCGAACGACATACGCCCGTACGCCCCGCTTTTCGGTGCAGCGCATGCCAGGATCAACTACTTCCGACATTATATGGAATCTATTGAGGATCCGGATGTCAAGAAGAGATTCGAAGCGGACATTCTTCCCTGGATCGAGTCGTTCTTGCATATAAACACAATGAATTTTCGATCTCTGTACAAGGTTCAGTTCCCGGCAAGGGGGAAGGAGTTGCGCACGCCGGAGCATACGGCGAAGGTCAGGAGGATGACCTCCGAGGCGGAGCAGGCATTGCAGAACCTCAAGCAATGGGCGGCCAAGACGGGGATACCTGACCTGGCGCCCGCGGAGATCGACAAGGTGCTCAATACGCGTGCGGTGGAGATTTGGAAGGAGGAGTTCCAGAAGAAGAAGGCGCGCATCGAAGCGACCATCGGGGGATTCAACTACATCGGCAACCCGATTAAATACCGAGGAAGCATGCTGACGGGGGTGAGGGGCATACAGAAGGGGTTCACCCACTTCGACCCGAAGAGCTTTGATGTCGATATGTATGTGATCGACCCGGCGGACTTCGAGAGAATCATCAGGAGTCGGGGGCGAAGCTGGACAAAGAACTGGATAAAGGGGGATGCTGTTCATGCCCCGGAGCTCCTGAGGTTGAGCCTCAGGGTGGGGGCGGCACTCGGCAGTGCATTCCCGGAGGTTGCGGAAATCGGGGAATCCAAGGTCATATTGCGAAAGAGTGAACCTCCGGCGGATCGAGGGCCGGAAAGTCTGCCTCACCCGTACCCTGATCAGTGACGATTGAACTACGGGAGCGTCGATGGCGAAGGTGTTGGAATTTTCGATCAGGACGACCGTGAAAGAGTCCCTGGAGGAGGTGAGAAAGTCGGTCGAAGGGGCTTTCAATTGTCAATTCATCGAAGGTGAATATGATGAGATCGACGCCTATGTCGCGGTTTTTCTCGGAATGAATGTCGGACTTTTCCAGTGGGGCGGCGACTTCATCCTGGATACCAGGATCGAGGATCTGAGATTTCTGGAAGCCGCTGAGAAGAAGCGCCTTGAGGTAGTTCGCATCAGTGATGCCGTAGCGGACACCCTCAACATTCTCGGCCCGTTCAAGTGGCGCGTGGCGACTGATGAGGACCTCGCCAGAGACGCCAAGTTCGCAGATGAAATGGAGCAGAGGATGGCCGCGGAAAACATAATTCCGCCCTGGCCCGAGGGTGATGAGTAGTCCAACTCCGGCCGCCCGTCGCCCGAGGCCGGTCATCGGAGCACCGGGGGCTTCGCAGGGAGCGGGCCTGGAACCGCGTTGAGCACGCGTGTGCCCCCGCGGCCCCAGGCCCCCGCACCGCCGTCGCTCACTCCACCCCGTGGCACTCCCGGTAAGCCCGCCCCGACCCGCACCAGCAGGCCGCGCTGCGGGCCGGGGGCCAGGGGACTGCCCGGCCGCGGGCGGCCAGGGTGGTGGCGTACTGGGGGAGGAGGTCCGGGTCGGTCGGGGACGTGGCCTCCGAGGCGGCGAAGGCCTCGTACGACGGGACCGTGCCGGTCACGATGCCGAGGTTCGGGGTGCCGGCCTGGTGGAGGTCGCGGAGTGCGGCCTCCAGGCGGGCCAGGTGCTCGGGGTGGGAGGGGTACTCGCTGCGCAGGTTCGGGTAGGCGGTGAGGAGTTCGGCGAGCTCGGTGGCCGGCCAGTGCAGCACCGCGACCGGGAACGGCCGGGACAGCGCCGTGCGGTACGTGCCCAGCTCGGCGCGGAGGCGGGTGATCTCGGCCCGGAGCTCGCCCGGGTCCGAGGAGCCCAGCGACCACAGGCGCTTCGGATCGTGGAGCTCGTCCAGCGGGACGTCGGCGGTGTGGAGGGTGTCGGCCAGCTCGTCCCAGGCGTCGTGGTCGACGCCCATCAGCCTGCGTACCCGGTGGCGGCCGAACAGCAGCGACTGGGTGGCGTACGGGACTTCCTCGCCCGGCGTCAGGAGCAGCGTCAGCGCGGTCGAGAAGTAGTCGTGGGCGGCTTCCAGCTCGTCGTGGGCTTCGAGGGTCTCCGCCGCGATCTCCCAGGGCCCGGGGTCGAGCGGGCCCGCGGCACGGATGCCTTCGATGATCGCGCGGGCCTCCGCCTCGTGGCCGTACTCCCACAGGTTGGCCGCGTTCAGGGCCTTGACCAGGTGGGGGTGGTCGAGGTCGGGGGAGCCGAGGAGTTCGTCGTAGAGGGTGGTGGCGCGGGCGCGGTCGCCGGCGAGTTCCAGATGGGCCGCGGCCTGGAGGAGCAGCGGCTCACGGTCCTCGGGGTACCGCGCCGCGGCGCGCAGCAGGCGCTCGGCTTCGGTGGTGTGGTCGGCAGGCGTGTCGGGGCGCATGAACCACACCGTACTGCTGTACGGCTCCGGGGCGGAGGGTTGTTCCAGGCCTGGAGACTTACGGGCCATGGGCCTATCGTGCGGGCCGTGCGGGAGCGGATACCGGTTGTGGTGCAGCGGAACTCGCGAGGGCGGAGGGTCGCCGCGCGCGGGCTCTGGACGGGTGCCGAGCTGGTGGTGACCCTGGGTGTCGTCCTGTTGTTGCTCGTTGTTCATCAGCTGTGGTGGACCGATCGGCAGGCCCGCGCCGGAGCCGAGCACCAGGTGCGGGCCCTTCAGCGGGAGTGGAGGGAGGAGCGCGGGGGAGCGGGAGCCGTGCCCGACGATGATCCCGACGGTGATGCCGGGGGTGATGCCGGGGGTGGCGTCGGCAGGACGGGCGGGGCCGGGGGTTCCGGCGGTTCCGGTGGCCGGTCGGCCGGGAGCGGCACCGCGCACTCCGCGCCCCGCTGGGACCAGGCGTACGCCGTCATCCGCATCCCGCGGCTCGGGCTGGTCGCCCCCGTCGCCCAGGGCGTCAGCAAGAGCGGCGTCCTCGACAAGGGGTACGTCGGGCACTACCCGCGCACCGCGCAGCCCGGCCGGGCCGGGAACTTCGCGCTCGCCGGACACCGCAACACCCACGGCGAGCCCTTCAGATACATCAACCGGCTGCGGCGCGGGGACCGCATCGACGTCGAGACCCGGGACGCCGTGTACACGTACACCGTCGACCGGACGCTCGCGCGCACGAGCGCACGCGACAGCGGTGTCATCGCCGCCGTCCCGCGCAGCAACGTGAAGCCGTACGCCGGGTACGCCGAGGCCGGTTCCTATGTGACGCTCACTACGTGCACGCCCGAATTCACCTCTCGGTACCGGCTTGTCGTATGGGGAAAACTCATGGATGTCCGGTCGCGGTAGCGGTACCGCACTAAGGTTTTTCGACGTGCTCAGACGACGTCCGCAGTTGTTGTGGTTGCTGGTCCCCTACGTGCTGTACCTGGGGGTGCTGCCGCTCGTGAACCGGGTCCACCCGGTGGTTCTCGGGCTGCCGTTCCTCTTCGTGTGGCTGCTCGGGGCGACCCTGCTGACCCCCGTCGCCGTATGGCTGACCCGGCGGGGGGACCGCCGGTGAACGCCACGGTCGCGACCTCCGTCTTCGGGGTCTTCATGGTCGCCACCGTCGCCCTCGGGCTGCTCGCGACGCGTGGGCGGCGGAAGGGGAACGGCGAGGGCGGCGGGCTCGCCGAATGGTCCGTGGGCGGACGCAGCCTCGGGACGGTGTTCATCTGGGTGCTGATGGCCGGCGAGGGCTACACCAGCTTCAGCTACCTGGGCGCCGCGGGATGGGGCTACAACTACGGGGCGCCGGTGCTCTACGTGGTGGCGTACATGTCCTGCGGGTACGCCATCGGCTACGTCGTCGGGCCGATGCTCTGGGCGTACGCGCGCAAGCACGGGCTCGTCGGGATCACCGACATGGTGGCGCACCGCTTCGGGCGGCCCTGGCTCGGTGCGCTCGTCGCCGTCCTCGCGACCGTCTTCCTGCTGCCGTACATCCAGCTCCAGATCACCGGCATGGGTGTGGTCGTCTCGACCATCTCCTACGGTGCCATCAGCCTGAACCAGGCCTACTTCATAGCCTTCGCCGTCACCACCGGTTTCGTCGTGGTGAGCGGGCTGCGGGGCAGCGCCTGGGTGTCCGTGCTCAAGGACGTCCTGGTGATCGCCACGCTCGGCTTCCTGGCCTTCTACGTGCCGATGCACTACTTCGACGGGTACGGGCCCTTCCTCGACCGGCTCGTCACCGAGAAGAGCGAGTGGCTGACCTTCCCCGGGCACGGGGACAGTGGGCTCGGACAGGCCTGGTTCATCACCACCTCGTTCCTCAACTCGCTCACCGTGGTGATCTTCCCGACGACCGTCGCGGGCTACCTCGGCGCGAAGAACGCCGACGTGCTGCGCCGCAACGCGATGCTGCTGCCCGCCTACAACGTGCTGCTCTTCGTGCCGATGCTGCTCGGCATGGCGGCCCTCTTCGTCGTGCCGGGGCTCGTCGGCGCCGAGTCCAACCTGGCGCTCTTCCAGCTCGTCGTGGACTCGCTGCCCGCCTGGGCGGTCGGCGTCATCGGTGTGGCGGCGGCGCTGTCCTCGATCGTGCCGATGGCCGTCTTCATGCTGGTCATCGGCACGATGTGGGGGCGCAGTGTGCTCTCGCTCGTACCGCGCCTGGAGCGGCGGCAGAAGGGCGCGGCGCAGGTGGTCGTCGTGATCGCGGGGAGCCTGGCGCTGCTGCTCACGTACACCGCCCCCAACACCCTGGTGCGGCTCTCCCTCATTTCGTACGAGGGAATGGCGCAGCTGCTCCCCATGGTGCTGCTGGGACTGATGTGGCGGCGGCTGACCCTGCTCGGGGCGATGAGCGGTCTCGTCGTGGGCGTGGGCGTGGTGTGCGGGTTCGTGTTCACGGAGAACGATCCGGTGTGGGGGGTGAACGCGGGCATCGTGGCGCTCGGCGCCAACCTCCTCGTCGCGCTCGCCGTGACGTACGCGGGGCCGCGCGAGCGCGACGACCGGCCGGACGACGAGGTGCTCGCGCGGGACGAGATCCGGCCGCCGGAACAGCAGGCGGAACCCGACGGCGTTCCCTCGGGAACGGGCCACTGACCGACGCCGGGCGGGCCGGCGCGTCGGACCCATCGTGTATAACGGCTGGAGAGCATCAGGCGCGCGCGTGTGCGAACGGACACGGGCGTACGAGCCCGGCGGAATGGCCGACCGGCCGCGAAGGGGAAGAGGGGAGGGGCCGATGAACGGCGACACGAGCCGTCTGCGCAATGGCCTCGCCCGGCTGCTCCGCCCCGCCGGACTGCTGCTCTTCCTCATCACCGAAGTCCTCCTCGCCGAGGGCGGCAGCCTCTCCGCCGCGGTCGCGCTCGCCGCGACCGCCGCCGCCGGCTCCGCACTCGCCGTCGCCTCGCTCATCAGCGCCCGCTGCGCCGCCCCGGTGCCCCGCACCCGGGTCCGCACCGCCATCCGCGACCGGGAGAAACGCACCGCGTTCCTGCCGCAGCGGGACCCTGACGCCAAGGGGCGCAGACGCCCCCGAGCCCCCGGCCGCGCCCTTCCGACGGCCGCGTAGGGGCTCGCAGCAGCAACTACCCCAGCAGGTGCCCCCGTAGGTGCGCCATGGGCGCCCCGCGCGGTTCGTCATGCCGAGTCCGTTCTTCCTCCCGGCACGACGAGACCCCCGGAGGGCTCACCCATGTCCGTCTTCATGTCCGCATTCGCCGGCCTGGTCGGCGCGCTGGCCGACGCGCTGCACCCGCTCTTCCAGACCGCGTCCACCGCCGCCGCCATCGTGCTGTTCACCGCACTCGTACGGCTCGCCGTGCACCCCCTGTCGCGGGCCGCGGCGCGGGGGCAGAAGGCCCGCACCCGGCTCCAGCCGCAGATCGCCGAACTGCGCAAGAAGCACGGCAAGAACCCCGAGCGCATGCAGAAGGCGCTCATGGAACTGCACAAGGAGGAGAAGGTCTCGCCGCTCTCCGGCTGCCTGCCCAGCCTGTTGCAGATGCCCGCCTTCTTCCTCCTCTACCACCTCTTCTCCAGCCAGAAGATCGGCGGCGACCCCAACGAGCTGCTCGGCCACCAGCTCTTCGACGCCCCGCTCGGCGAGCGCTGGCACGACGCGCTCGCGCACGGCGGGCTGTTCGGCGCGCAGGGCATGGTCTATCTCGGCCTGTTCGCGATCGTCGCCGCCGTGGCCACGTTCAACTTCCGGCGTACGAAGCGGCAGATGGCCGCCAACCCCGTCACCCCGGCCGTCGGCCCCGACGGGCAGCCGGTGCCCGGCATGGGCGCGATGACGAAGCTGATGCCGCTGATGTCCTTCGCCACCCTCTTCACCGTGTCCGTCGTACCGCTCGCAGCCGCGCTGTACGTCGTCACGAGCACCACCTGGACCGCGATCGAGCGGGCCGCCCTGTACCGCGACATGCCGGCCGCCGGAACCGCCATGGCCACCGCGGCGTGATCCGGGCGGCGAGTGCGCCGGTCCAGTGTGTGAACAGGGTCTTGCGGAGTGATCGGACGTCTTGGACGATCGGACAAGCCTGCGATGGCCGCCACCCATCCGACGGGCCCGATCACGACCAAGGGGAGACAGACCGTTGAAGCTGCTTCGTGTGGGTACGGCAGGCGCGGAACGACCGGCGCTGCTGGATGAGGACGGAACCCTGCGCGACCTGTCGGGAGTCGTCACCGACATCGACAGTGCCCTGCTCGCCGACGAGTCGGCGCTCGCCCGGGTGCGGGCCGCCGCGGCCGCGCCCGGCGAACTGCCCGAGCTCGACGCCGAAGGGCTGCGGGTCGGGCCGCCGCTCGCCCGGATCGGCAAGATCGTGTGCATCGGGCTGAACTACCACGACCACGCCACCGAGACCGGTGCGGCGATCCCCACCGAGCCGATCCTGTTCTTCAAGGCGCCGGACACCGTAGTCGGGCCCGACGACACGGTGCTGGTGCCGCGCGGCAGCGTCAAGACCGACTGGGAGGTAGAGCTCGCGGTCGTCATCGGGCGCACCGCCCGCTACCTGGAATCCGCCGAGGAGGGGCTGGCGCACGTCGCCGGATACGCGACCGCGCACGACGTCTCCGAGCGCGAGTTCCAGATCGAGCGCGGGGGCACCTGGGACAAGGGCAAGAACTGCGAGACGTTCAACCCGCTGGGGCCGTGGCTGGTGACGGCGGACGAGATCGCCGACCCGCAGGCGCTGCCGCTGAAGCTCTGGGTCAACGGTGAGCTGAAGCAGGACGGCACGACGGCCGACCAGATCTTCCCGGTGGGTGAGGTGGTCCGGTACCTGAGCCACTTCATGACGCTGTACCCGGGCGATGTGATCAACACCGGGACACCGGCGGGGGTCGCCCTCGGCCAGCCCGAGCCCAAGCCGTATCTGCGGGCCGGGGACGTCGTGGAGCTGGAGATCGCCGGGCTGGGGCGGCAGCGGCAGGAGCTCAAGGACGCGTAGCGCGGTGGGCGGGGGGGGGGGGGGAGGAGGGGGGGGGTGGGAGAAGGAAACCACCCCCACAAAAACCCCCCCAAAAAAGGCTCTCACAAAGAACGC